>NZ_JBFRJZ010000016.1:0-47746 GCF_041469125.1 Vibrio sp. 10N.286.51.E5
TCGGCGCACCATAAAAAAGCACCATCCAAAGGATAGTGCTTTAAAATGATTTTAGTTTTTTGAGACGAAGCTATTTGGCTTTAGTTCAAGAAAGAGGCGCGGAGCATACGAATGTATGTGAGCACCTCTGACACAGAAACTAAGCCAAAGATCGAAGTATCAAAGAGACTAAACGTCTAGGTTTGCTACTTTCAGTGCATTCTCTTCGATGAAGTTACGACGAGGTTCAACTTGGTCACCCATTAGCGTCGTAAACAACAAATCAGCACCAACAGCGTCTTCAATTGTTACTTGCATCATACGGCGAGTTTCAGGATCCATTGTGGTTTCCCAAAGTTGATCCGGGTTCATCTCGCCTAGACCTTTGTATCGCTGTAGGCTTAGACCACGACGAGACTCTTTCACTAACCAGTTCAGAGCATCAACGAAGCTAGAAACTTCTTGAGTACGCTCACCACGCTTAATGTAAGCGCCTTCTTCAATCAAGCCATCAAGAGCTTCAGAAAGATCCGCTAGCTTACCAAACTCTTTAGAGTTAATAAGATCGATGCTTAGTAGGTGTTCATGAGTCACACCATGAGTACGAACCACAATCTTAGGAACGCTTAAGCCTAGCTCTTCGTGTTTTTCAACTTCAAGGCTGTATTGGCTTGCACCTACTTCTTTCGCGTTTAGCTGTTCAACAAGCTGCTTACCCCAAGCTTCAACTGCCGCGTCATCATGACACTGCTCGGCCGTTAGACGAGGAACGTAAATCAGTTCGTGAACCAATGCGCGTGGGTAACGGCGGCTCATACGATCAACAAGCTTGATGCCTGCATTGTATTGCTGAACAAGCTTCTCTAAACCTTCACCTGCAAATGCTGGCGCTTCAGGGTTTACGTGCAGTTCTGCGTTGTCTAAAGCCAAAGATACTTGATACTGGTTCATCGCATCTTCATCTTTAATGTACTGCTCTTGCTTACCTTTCTTCACTTTGTAAAGTGGCGGTTGAGCAATGTAGATGTAGCCACGTTCAATCAGCTCTGGCATTTGACGGTAGAAGAACGTCAGTAGCAGGGTACGGATGTGAGAACCATCGACATCGGCATCGGTCATGATGATGATGTTGTGGTAACGCAGTTTATCTGGGTTGTATTCGTCACGACCAATACCACAACCAAGAGCGGTGATTAGCGTTGCTACTTCTTGAGAAGACAGCATTTTATCGAAACGTGCTTTCTCTACGTTAAGGATTTTACCTTTCAGCGGTAGGATTGCTTGGTTCTTACGGTTACGCCCCTGCTTAGCTGAACCGCCAGCAGAGTCTCCTTCCACAATATATAGTTCAGACAGTGCAGGATCTTTTTCCTGACAGTCAGCAAGCTTACCAGGAAGACCCGCTAAATCTAATGCGCCTTTACGACGAGTCATTTCACGAGCTTTACGCGCTGCATCACGAGCACGTGCTGCATCAATAATTTTAGAACAAACTGTTTTCGCTTCACCTGGGTTCTCAATAAGGAACTCAGACAACTTCTCACCCATTGTAGATTCAACGGCAGACTTCACTTCTGAAGAAACCAGCTTATCTTTAGTTTGGCTTGAGAACTTAGGATCAGGCACTTTAACAGAAACAATCGCCGTCAGACCTTCACGAGCATCATCACCAGAGGTCGCAGTCTTCGCTTTCTTAGAGAAGCCTTCCTTGTCCATGAAGCTGTTCAGAGTACGCGTTAGCGCCGCACGGAAACCTGCTAAGTGAGCACCACCATCGCGTTGAGGGATGTTGTTGGTGAAACAGTAGATGTTTTCTTGGTAGCCGTCATTCCACTGCATCGCAACTTCAACGGTAATACCGTCTTCGCGCTCAGAGTTAAAGTGGAAGATTTTTTGGATGATTGGCGTTTTGTTAGTATTAAGGTGTTCAACAAACGCTTGGATACCGCCTTCGTATTCGAAGTGATCCATTTTGTCTTCTTCGCGCTCGTCAATTAGCTTAATTGATACACCTGAGTTCAAGAATGATAGCTCACGTAGACGCTTAGCTAAAATGTCGTAATGGAACTCGATGTTAGTGAAGGTTTCTTCACTCGGCCAGAAACGAATCTCTGTACCTGTTTTATCCGTGTCACCGATAACTGCTAGTGGCGCTTGAGGCTCACCGTGGCTGTAGGTTTGAGTGTGGATTTTGCCACCGCGGTGGATAGTAAGAGTAACTTGCTTAGAAAGTGCGTTAACTACTGAAACACCAACACCGTGCAGACCACCAGATACCTTGTACGAGTTATCATCGAACTTACCACCAGCGTGAAGAACCGTCATGATTACTTCTGCTGCTGATACGTTTTCTTCTGGGTGCAATTCTGTTGGAATACCACGGCCGTCATCGCTCACAGACACAGAACTATCTTCATGGATAGTTACAATGATGTCATTACAGTGACCAGCTAGCGCTTCATCAATAGAGTTATCTACCACCTCAAAAACCATGTGGTGCAGACCGGTACCATCATCCGTGTCGCCAATGTACATTCCAGGACGCTTACGTACCGCATCCAGACCCTTCAGTACTTTAATACTCGATGAATCGTAATTATCTGACATAGTTACTCTCTGACTAATTATCCTTGCTCTATTTTGCCATGTTCCACATGAAACATCCTGCTATTTTCGTCATGCATATCTGCAATCTGATCAGCGGTAATAGAGCTTACAAAAACTTGAGCCTGGGTCGCCTTTAAACACTCAGCAAGACGTGCTCGGCGTTGGCTATCTAATTCGGAAGCGAAGTCATCTATCAAATAGATGCACTGCTTACCTGTCATTTGAGTGAGGTGTTGCCCTTGTGCTACTCGTAGCGCGCACACCATCAACTTCAATTGACCTCGTGACAAGACATCTTCCACTGGAGTGCCGTTCACTTTTATCTTCAGATCCGCTTTGTTTGGCCCACTAAAGGTGTAACCAAGCTGCTGATCCCTTTCAAAATTCTTTTCTAATATATCGGCGTACGGGGTGTCTTTGTCCCAGCCACGATAGTAGTTAATCTTTATCTCAAACTCAGGAAGGAAGGTCGCACAGATTTCTTCGGCGACTTCTTTGAGCTGATCAACGTAGGTGGCACGCCACTGACTGATGCTTTCTGCTAAACGGGCCAATTCTTGGTCCCAATAGCTCAGCTCTCGATAGTGCGTTGCCGTTTTCAATAAGGCGTTTCGCTGCTTATTGAGGCGCTTTACCCTGCCCCACGCATCATAAAAGCCCGACTCACTGTGGAAGACTCCCCAATCAATGAATGCTCGGCGATGCTTAGGTCCATCGGTTAGTAAATCAAACCCTTCAGGGTGAATCAACTGCAAAGGTAAGACTTGAGCTAACTGAGCCAACTTTTGCCCAGTTTGACCGCTTATTTTAACCTCTGTCGTGCCATCGCGCTGCTTATTAATGCCAATTGGCAGCTCAAATTGATCCGAGGTCATAAAACGGCCATGTACAAACAGCTCACTACACTCGTTTTGTATGATACGACCGGTAAGTGAACTCTTGAATGAGCGACCATGTCCGAGCAGATACACAGCTTCAAGGACACTGGTTTTGCCGCTTCCGTTAGCCCCTATAAGAAAGTTAAAGCCTGATGACGGTTGAATGTCACAGGCTTCAATATTTCTAAACTGCTTAACGATTAAGCGCGATAAAGGCATAACGTCTTCATATTAATCTTCAATCACGACTCGGTAGGTCAACATAGGGCTGCTTATAAGCGAATTGGCATAACAACGTACATCGCGCTGTCATCTTGTGCGTTCTCGATAAGAGCACTCGCATTGGCGTCTGACATTGAGATGCGAACCTGTTCACAACGCAGTGTGTTCAGAACATCCAATACGTAGCTTACGTTGAAGCCAATCTCTAGCGCGTCACCGTCGAAGTTAACATCGAGTACTTCTTCTGCTTCTTCTTGCTCTGGGTTGTTCGCGGTAATGCGCATCTCGCTATCCGCAAGGTTAACGCGAACACCACGGAATTTTTCATTCGATAGAATCGCAGCACGAGAAAATGCTGAACGTAATTCATCACAGCCAGCTTCAAGTGTCTTGGTGGTATTTTGCGGCATTACGCGGCGATAATCAGGGAAACGACCATCAACCAGCTTAGAAGTGAAGACATAGTTGTTCACTTCAGCTCGCACGTTAGAGTTACCAATTTGCAGTGTTACTGGCTGTTCAGGTGCATCCAATAGCTTCACTAGCTCTTGAACACCTTTACGAGGAACAATGATCTGCTTCTGAGCAAAATCCGCACCCAGTTGTGCTTGAGATACTGCCATACGGTGACCATCGGTCGCCACGCTGCGCAGGATAGAGCCTTCAATCTCAAACAACATACCGTTGAGGTAGTAACGAACATCTTGGTTCGCCATTGAGAATTGTGTTTTCTCGATAAGACCGCGAAGTTCAGCTTGTGTCACTGACACTTCAACTTCACTGCTCCAGTCTTCAATATTTGGAAAATCTGCCGCAGGTAATGTTGCTAAAGAGAAGCGGCTACGACCAGAGCGAACCTGAATACGGTCACCATCCAATACCACCGTGATCACTGAGTTATCTGGCAATCCACGGCAGATATCTAGGAATTTACGTGAAGGTACGGTAATGCTACCCGCTTCGAAATCACCTTCAAGCGTTACACGGCTGATCAGTTCAACTTCTAGATCCGTCGCTGTCATCGACAACACGTTATCTTCTACTTTAATCAGTAGGTTTCCTAGAATTGGAAGCGTTGGCCTGCCACCGAGTGCGCCAGATACTTGTTGTAATGGCTTAATCAGGTGACTACGTTCAATGGTAAATTTCATATCTTGCTCTTACGGTCTAAATGGCACTGCGTAATAGTACGTGGCCAAGATTCTGCTTATTAAGGTTAAGAATACTGTGTATTAAGAAGAAAGGGTACGAATCAAGTTCGAATAATCTTCTTTAATGTCGTGGCTCTCTTCACGCAGCTGAGCAATCTTACGACAAGCATGCAGTACCGTCGTGTGGTCACGACCACCGAATGCATCGCCAATCTCAGGCAAGCTGTGGTTTGTTAGCTCTTTCGCCAGTGCCATCGCCAATTGACGTGGACGAGCAACAGAACGAGAACGACGCTTAGACAATAGATCAGCGACTTTGATTTTGTAGTACTCGGCTACTGTCTTTTGAATGTTATCAATAGTGACCAGTTTTTCTTGCAGTGCAAGTAAGTCACGCAGTGCTTCACGCACGAAGTCGATCGTGATCGGGCGGCCAGTGAAGTTTGCATTCGCAATAACACGGTTCAATGCGCCTTCCAGTTCACGAACGTTAGAGCGTAGACGCTTGGCAATAAAGAACGCCACTTCATCCGCAAGGTGAATTTGGTGGTCTTCGGCTTTCTTCATCAAGATCGCAACACGTGTCTCAAGCTCTGGTGGCTCAATCGCTACCGTCAAACCCCAGCCGAAACGAGATTTAAGACGATCTTCTACCCCGTTGATCTCTTTTGGATAACGGTCAGACGTTAGGATGATCTGTTGATTGCCTTCAAGCAGCGCGTTAAAGGTATGGAAGAACTCTTCTTGAGAACGCTCTTTATTAGCAAAGAATTGGATGTCATCGATAAGCAATGCATCAACACTACGGTAGTAGCGCTTAAATTCTTCGATCGCGTTGTTTTGCAGAGCCTTTACCATATCCTGAACAAAACGCTCTGAGTGCATGTAAACCACTTTCGCATTCGGCTTATTATCAACAATGGCGTTACCCACCGCATGCAACAAGTGCGTTTTACCTAAACCAGTGCCGCCGTATAGGAACAACGGGTTGTAGGCTGTACCTGGGTTATCAGAAACCTGACGTGCCGCAGCCAAACCGAGTTGGTTCGACTTACCTTCAACAAAGTTATTGAACTTATGTTTTGGGTTCACGTTTGAGCGGTGATTCAAGTCAACCGCGACAGGCTCTTCATCACGCCAGATATTATGGACAGGTTTGCGAGCTTGTAATTGCGCAGGTGCTGATGACTCAGCGGCCACATCAGCTGCAGTGCGAGTCTGAGTTGGTGTCGGTGTCGCAGGCTTTGGTGCAATCACACGCTTGCTTCCCACTTCAAAATGAAGATGTGGGATATCGTTACCGCAATATTCTTGCAGCAGACGGTTAATGCTATTTAGATACTTATCACGAACCCAATCGAGTACGAAACGGTTCGGTGCAAATAGAGTTAGAGTATTGTCATTGAGTTCCGCTTGTAACGGACGAACCCACATACTGAATTCTGTAGCTGGTAACTCTTCTTGAAGCTGTTGCAAACACTGCAACCAAAGCGAAGATGACACGGTGCCCTCACTCTATTTAAAGTAATATGAAATGACCGCTAATTTTACCTGTTGATAAGTCAGATCACCAGCAATTGATCACAGATCCAGTGAATAAGATCCAAGTTATTCACAATAAATTTGTAATTTATCGGTGGATCCACACATCTTGCCCCTAATTTACTCACACAATGATCCACTTATGCCCGGATCCTTGCTAGTTATCCCCAAATCGGGAATTCAATCTGGTTATGGTTAATAACATCTGGTTATTTATTCTAGTGAGCATTTTCCCAGTAACATCCAAACCCATAAATATAAGGAGTTACCAAATGAATAACTGGATTAAGGCTGCAATTGCGGCTATCGCACTCTCTGCTGCTACTGTTCAAGCTGCGACTGAAGTTAAAGTCGGCATGTCTGGTCGCTATTTCCCGTTTACGTTCGTTAAACAAGACCAGCTACAGGGTTTTGAAGTGGATTTATGGGATGAGATCGGTAAGCGTAACGATTACAAGGTTGAATACGTAACGGCAAACTTCTCTGGTCTGTTTGGTCTTCTTGAAACGGGTCGCATCGATACCATTTCAAACCAAATTACAATGACGGATGCACGTAAAGCGAAATACCTATTCGCAGACCCATACGTAGTAGACGGCGCACAAATTACCGTTCGTAAAGGTAATGACAGCATTAAAGGCATCGAAGACCTTGATGGTAAGACGGTTGCGGTAAACCTAGGCTCAAACTTTGAACAACTGCTTCGCAGCTACGACAAAGATGGCAAGATCAATGTAAAAACCTACGATACAGGTATTGAACATGACGTGGCACTGGGTCGTGCCGATGCATTCGTAATGGATCGCCTATCAGCACTAGAGCTTATCAAGAAGACTGGTCTACCATTACAACTAGCAGGTCAGCCATTCGAAACAATTGAAAACGCTTGGCCTTTCGTCGACAACGATAACGGCAAAAAACTGCAAGCAGAAGTAAATGAAGCATTAGCAGCAATGCGCGCAGATGGTACGCTAGAAAGTATCTCTCAGAAATGGTTTGGTGCGGACATTACTCAGAAGTAATTACTCACTTTCTCCATTCAAGGCCCACTGCTTTATACAGCGGTGGGCTTTTTGCTTTTGTGCACTGATTAAAAAACCTGATACAACAGTACTTACATATAGAACAACACTGCCAATAAAAATACGAGATAGATTATGGGATTTGACTTTAATTACATGCTAGAGCTGTTGCCAATACTACTGAAGTATTTAGGCACCACGATGGAGATGGCGACCTGGGGCTTGTTCTTTGCTCTGATCCTGTCTCTGATACTGGCGAATATTCGTGTATTCAAAATCCCAGTGCTCGACCAACTGAGCCAGCTGTACATTAGCTTCTTCCGAGGCACACCACTGTTGGTGCAGCTGTTCCTCCTTTATTACGGCTTACCACAAGTCTTCCCGTGGATGGTTGGGTTGGATGCCTTCAGCGCCGCTGTGATTGGCTTAACCCTGCACTTTGCCGCGTATATGGCAGAAAGTATTCGTGCCGCGATTATCGGTATTGATCGCAGCCAGATGGAAGCCAGCCTTTCGGTCGGTATGACAACCAGCCAAGCGATGCGCCGAGTGATCTTACCGCAAGCAACTCGCGTGGCACTGCCGTCGTTGATGAACTACTTCATCGATATGATCAAGTCGACTTCACTTGCCTTCACCCTAGGTGTCGCCGAAATCATGGCTAAAGCTCAGATGGAGGCTTCTTCAAGTTTCCGCTTCTTCGAGGCTTTCTTAGCAGTCGCACTGATTTACTGGGGCGTGGTGGTTATCCTCACTCGTATTCAAATTTGGGCCGAAGTGAAACTGAATAAGGCGTATGTACGATGATCAAATTACAAAGTATCCACAAGCAGTTTGGTGACACCGAAGTTTTGAAAGGGATCGACCTAGAAATCAAACAAGGTGAGATAATTGTCATCATAGGTTCAAGTGGTACGGGTAAATCTACCCTACTGCGTTGTGTGAATTTTCTAGAGCAAGCCGATCAAGGCACGATTTCGATTGATGATATCAAGGTTGATACTCAGAAACACACTAAGGCAGAGGTGCTTGCACTGCGTCGTAAGACCGGTTTTGTGTTCCAAAACTATGCACTGTTCGCTCACCAAACCGCGAGACAGAATATTGCTGAAGGTTTAATTACCGTTCGTGGTTGGAAAAAACAGCAAGCCCATGAAAAAGCACAACAAATACTTGATGATATTGGCTTAGGTGACAAAGGTGATAGCTACCCAGCCGCGCTCTCTGGTGGCCAGCAACAACGGGTGGGTATTGGCCGTGCAATGGCACTACAACCCGAGCTTTTACTGTTTGATGAGCCGACTTCAGCGCTCGATCCTGAGTGGGTTGGCGAAGTGCTTAACCTAATGAAAAAACTGGCAAATCAGCATCAAACCATGCTGGTGGTTACCCATGAAATGCAGTTCGCGAGAGAGGTCGCAGACCGAGTGATCTTCATGGCTGACGGTCATATTATCGAGCAGGGATCTCCACAGGATATTTTTGGTAATCCACAGGATCCTAAATTAAAAAAATTCTTAAATAAGGTTGGGATCGACTAAGGATCCTTGTGATTTTAGTTATTCTACGTATAATCCCCCGACCGGAATTTTAGTTAACCCAATCATTGACACTTTTTGTGACAGTGATTACAATTCCGCCTCTTTGTTGAGAGGCGTCGGTTTTCCTTTCTTATATAAAGAAGAGAAAAAATGCCCACGCCGGGTTTAACAAAAACCTAAAACTACTGATCAGTAAGGTAATTACAATGAAACGCACTTTTCAACCTACAGTTCTAAAGCGTAAGCGCACTCACGGTTTCCGTGCTCGCATGGCTACTAAGAACGGTCGCGCAACAATCAATGCACGTCGTGCAAAAGGCCGTAAGCGTCTTTCTAAGTAATCTTTGATTATTTTGAATAAGCTAGCCTTCGGTCGGGAGTTACGCTTGTTAACTCCCGAACATTATCAAAATGTCTTCAAGCAAGCTCATCGAGCTGGCTCCCCTCATTTCACCATCATTGCCCGAAATAACTCTCTTTCAAATCCTCGTCTTGGATTAGCCGTTCCGAAAAAGCAGATTAAAACCGCCGTGGGTCGTAACCGATTCAAGCGTCTTACTCGTGAAAGCTTTCGTAACACTCAACACAAACTTCCTAACAAAGATTTTGTTGTAATCGCTAAGAAGAGCGCGCAAGATTTAAGCAATGAAGAAATGTTCAAGCTACTCGACAAATTATGGCTTCGCCTGTCTCGCCCTTCGCGTGGATAGCGCTAATACCCATCTATTTTTATAGATGGTTTATTAGTCCACTCATCGGCCCACGCTGCCGATTTACTCCAACCTGCTCTTTATATGCGATAGAAGCGTTGAAAGCTCACGGTTTTGTAAAAGGGTGTTGGTTATCAGGCAAACGTCTATTAAAATGCCATCCTTTGAACGAAGGGGGCTTTGACCCCGTTCCACCAGTCCAAAAACAAGACAGAGATAAATAACGATGGATTCTCAACGTAATATCCTGTTAATCGCATTGGCTTTGGTTTCTTTCCTACTGTTCCAACAATGGAACGTAGCTCAGAATCCAGCACCACAAGCGGTTGAGCAGGCACAATCTGGCAGCACCCTACCAGCGCCATCTTATGCAGATGATCTAGACCCGGCTCCTGGTCAAGTTGCTTCTTCTGCTAAAACTATCACAGTAACAACTGATGTACTGACTCTGTCAATTGATACGGTTGGTGGTGATGTCGTTAAAGCAAACCTAAACGATTACTCTGCTGAGTTCGATTCTGAAGATACGTTTGTTCTTCTTAAAAACGAACCCGGTCACCAATTTATCGCACAAAGCGGTCTAGTGGGTCCTCAAGGTATCGATTTAAGCAGCACAAACCGCCCAAGCTACACAGTTTCAGCAGACAGCTTCACGCTTGCTGATGGTCAGGATGAACTACGCATCCCGATGACTTACCAAGCGAACGGCCTTGATTACACGAAAACATTCATCCTTAAGCGTGGCAGCTACGCAATGGATGTTGAATACGATGTAGTCAACAACTCTGGTAACAACGCGACATTCGGCATGTACGCTCACCTGCGTCAGAACGTAATGGATGACGGCGGTAGCCTAACAATGCCAACTTACCGTGGTGGTGCTTACTCTACGGAAGATACGCGTTACAAAAAATACAGCTTCGACGACATGCAAGATCGCAACCTGTCTCTTAACCTAGCAAACGGTCAAGGTTGGGCAGCGATGATTCAGCACTACTTTGCAAGTGCATGGATCCCACGCGACGAAGCAGGCAGCAACCTTTACACTCGTGTAATTGGTAACCTTGGCGACATCGGTGTTCGCATGCCGAACAAAACCATCGCTACTGGCGACGAAGCAAACTTCAAAGCAACGCTTTGGGTTGGTCCTAAACTTCAAGACCAAATGGCTGCTGTTGCACCTAACCTAGACCTAGTAGTTGACTACGGTTGGTTATGGTTCATTGCTAAACCACTTCATACTCTGCTTTCGTTCATTCAAGGCATCGTTGTGAACTGGGGTCTGGCAATCATCTGTCTAACTTTCATCGTTCGTGGTGCTATGTACCCACTAACGAAAGCTCAGTACACGTCTATGGCGAAAATGCGTATGCTTCAGCCTAAGCTGACTGCAATGCGTGAGCGTATCGGCGACGACCGTCAACGCATGAGCCAAGAAATGATGGAGCTTTACAAGAAAGAGAAAGTAAACCCACTAGGTGGCTGTTTACCTATCCTTCTGCAAATGCCTATCTTCATTTCGCTATACTGGGCACTAATGGAGTCTGTTGAACTGCGTCACTCACCGTTCTTCGGTTGGATTACTGACCTTTCAGCACAAGACCCATACTACATCTTGCCACTTCTGATGGGTGCTTCAATGTTCCTAATCCAGAAGATGAGCCCGACAACTGTAACGGATCCAATGCAGCAGAAGATCATGACCTTTATGCCGGTTATGTTCACATTCTTCTTCCTGTTCTTCCCTTCAGGTCTGGTTCTATACTGGCTAGTATCGAACATCGTAACTCTGATTCAGCAAACGCTTATCTACCGCGCGCTGGAAAAGAAAGGCTTACATTCTAAGTAAGTTCGATAATAGAAAGAGACAAAGAAAGGCGACCAAAAGGTCGCCTTTTTGTTTTTAGCTGATTACAATTCAGCTAATTGATTAATCGTGAGCGCCCCTTTTTGGCTTTCACATGCTAGCAGGCACAACTATGACTACAGATACGATTGTTGCTCAAGCGACTGCACCCGGCCGTGGCGGCGTCGGTATTATTCGCGTTTCAGGCCCACAAGCAGCCCAAGTTGCGCTTGAAGTTACCGGCAAAGTACTGAAACCACGTTACGCTGAGTACACCCCTTTTAAATCTCACGATGGTTTAGAGCTAGACCAAGGCATCGCGCTTTACTTTCCTAACCCGCACTCGTTTACCGGTGAAGACGTATTAGAGCTACAAGGCCACGGTGGCCCTGTGGTAATGGATATGCTCATCAAGCGCATCCTCGCGATTCCAGGGCTACGCGCAGCACGCCCTGGTGAGTTCTCGGAGCGTGCCTTCTTGAACGACAAGATGGATTTAACCCAAGCAGAAGCGATTGCTGACCTCATTGATGCCAGTTCAGAAGAAGCGGCGAAATCAGCTCTGCAATCGTTGCAAGGTGAGTTCTCGAAACGCATTAATACGCTGGTGGACTCTCTGATTCACTTACGCATCTATGTTGAAGCCGCTATCGACTTCCCAGAAGAAGAGATTGATTTCCTTGCTGACGGTAAAGTAAGTGCTGACTTACAAGCTATCATCGACAACCTCGAAGCGGTTCGCCAAGAAGCCAATCAAGGTGCCATCATGCGTGAAGGTATGAAGGTGGTGATTGCAGGTCGTCCTAATGCCGGTAAGTCGAGCTTACTGAATGCATTATCGGGTAAAGACTCCGCGATTGTGACTGATATTGCAGGTACAACCCGTGATGTACTTCGTGAACATATCCATATTGATGGTATGCCACTGCACATTATTGATACCGCAGGCCTGCGTGAAGCCTCGGATGAAGTCGAAAAAATCGGTATTGAACGCGCTTGGGAAGAAATTGCTCAAGCCGATCGCGTTTTATTTATGGTCGATGGCACCACTACCGATGCAACCGACCCGAAAGATATCTGGCCAGATTTCGTTGATCGTCTGCCGAATAACATCGGAATGACCGTGATTCGTAACAAAGCCGATCAAACCGGTGAAGATCTCGGGATTTGCCATGTTAATGATCCAACTCTGATTCGACTATCAGCAAAGACGGGACAAGGCGTTGATGCACTACGTAATCACTTAAAAGATTGCATGGGCTTTGCTGGTGGCAATGAAGGTGGCTTCATGGCACGTCGTCGCCACTTAGATGCCCTAGAACGCGCATCTGAGCATCTAGATATTGGCCAGCAACAGCTCGAAGGCTATATGGCAGGGGAAATCTTGGCAGAAGAACTGCGTATAACGCAGCAACACCTTAACGAGATTACTGGTGAATTCAGTTCCGATGACCTACTCGGCCGTATCTTCACCTCTTTCTGTATTGGTAAATAACCTTTAAAGGCCGGCTCATGCTGGCCTTTTTCTTTAGTAAGGACAGCTTAATGATCCACATTATTACAGGCAGCACCTTAGGTGGTGCAGAGTACGTTGGCGATCACCTTAATGATCTTCTTGAAGAGCAAGGCCACGAGATCACCCTTCATAATCAGCCTGAATTCGATGATATTCCCCAACAAGGCTTTTGGTTGCTGGTGACTTCAACTCATGGTGCGGGTGAATTTCCAGATAATATTAAGCCGTTTATCGACGCATTGACCCAGCAATCTCCAAATTTAAGCCCGGTTCGCTTTGCTGTCGTGGCGCTTGGTGATTCGAGTTACGATACCTTCTGTTTGGCGGGAAAATCAGTCCACAGCCAGATGAAAGAGCTCGGTGCTCAGCCTATTTCTGACTGTTTTACCATCGATGTATTGGAAACTCCGGTACCAGAAGACGCAGCAGAAGCTTGGTTCAACGATCATAGCGACCAGTTTTAACCTCTCTCATCTCTCAAAAAGCGGCTTATGCCGCTTTTTTTGTCTCTGAACATCGTGATTGTGAATAACTTTTTTTCAAAAACATCGAAAATTAGCGATCTATTTTCAATTTCTGCTGTGGATAAGATCATACATATACGGTGATTAACCTATAGTTATCCAAATAACAAGTTTTAGGCTAATTTCCTCCTGTGAATAAGTAGCCATTTTGATCCCAGCTAATCCTCATCCTGATCAAAGTTAGATCACATCATTTGATCCAAAAAAGATCCATGATCTCGTTGATCATTTCCGACTTATCCACAGATACCCTCGATCCTAATAATAGATCTAATAAAAGATCTCCTTAAAGATCTTATCTATATTAATTAAAAACAGCTTTTTCGAAAAATCCCAAAAACGTTTTCTCAGGCTATGAAAACAGGTAGAATATCGCTCCTTTTTATCAATCTAGAAAACGTTTGAATACCTGAGGTCGGTTCATGCTTTATCACGAAAAATTTGACGTCATCGTTGTTGGTGGTGGCCATGCAGGAACGGAAGCCGCACTCGCATCTGCACGTACTGGTCAAAGTACGTTATTACTTACTCATAATATCGATACACTAGGACAAATGTCTTGTAACCCAGCCATTGGCGGGATCGGTAAGGGCCACTTGGTAAAAGAGGTCGATGCAATGGGTGGATTAATGGCGCAAGCTATTGATCATGCAGGTATTCAGTTCAGAACATTGAACGCATCAAAAGGCCCTGCGGTTCGTGCTACTCGTGCACAAGCTGACCGCGCACTGTACAAAGCCTTTGTTCGTAACGTTCTTGAAAACACGCCAAACCTGACTTTGTTCCAACAGTCGGTTGATGACTTGATCGTTGAACAGGATCAAGTGGTAGGTGTGGTAACGCAGATGGGCCTTAAGTTCCGCGCAAGCGCTGTGGTTCTGACTGTGGGCACATTCCTAGGCGGCAAGATCCATATTGGTATGGAAAGTTCTTCAGGTGGCCGTGCTGGTGATCCACCATCGATCGCACTGGCTGACCGTCTTCGTGATCTTCCATTCCGAGTTGATCGCCTGAAAACAGGTACTCCTCCTCGTATCGATGCGCGTAGCGTTGATTTTTCTGAGCTTGAGGTTCAGCACGGTGATAACCCGACGCCTGTTTTCTCGTTCATGGGCAGCCGAGCTCAACAACCTCGTCAAATTCCATGTTACATCACGCATACCAATGAAAATACGCATGACGTAATTCGTGCCAACCTTGATCGCAGCCCTATGTACGCGGGTGTGATTGAAGGCATTGGCCCTCGTTACTGCCCTTCGATTGAAGACAAAGTAATGCGTTTTGCTGACAAGAACAGTCACCAAATTTTTATTGAGCCAGAAGGTCTAACGACTCACGAGCTATACCCGAATGGTATCTCTACCAGTCTGCCGTTTGATGTACAGGTTCAAATTGTTCGTTCGATGAAGGGCTTTGAAAATGCTCATATCGTTCGCCCTGGCTATGCGATTGAGTACGATTTCTTTGATCCTCGCGACCTTAAGCTGACTTACGAAACTAAGTTTATCAAAGGTCTATTCTTTGCGGGTCAAATCAACGGTACCACTGGCTATGAAGAAGCGGCTGCACAAGGCTTGATGGCCGGTCTGAATGCAAGTTTGTTTACTCAAGGCAAAGAAGGCTGGAGTCCACGTCGTGACCAAGCTTACATGGGCGTGCTTATCGACGACCTATCTACCATGGGTACCAAAGAACCTTACCGCATGTTTACGTCTCGCGCGGAATACCGTCTGCTGCTTCGTGAAGACAACGCCGATATCCGCTTGACTGAAAAGTCGCGTGAACTTGGCCTTGTTGATGACGCTCGTTGGGCTCGTTTCAACGAGAAGATGGAAAACATGGAGAAGGAGCGTCAACGTCTGAAAGAGACTTGGATTAATCCAAAATCTGAAGATATTGATCAACTGAACCAAATTCTGAAAACACCAATGTCTCGTGAAGCGAGCGGTGAAGATCTTCTTCGTCGCCCTGAAATGACTTATTCACAGTTAACCGCATTGGATCGTTTTGGTCCTGCACTGGAAGATCAACAAGCGTCTGAGCAAGTTGAGATCCAAGTGAAGTACGATGGTTACATTCAGCGTCAACAAGACGAAATTGAAAAATCACTGCGTCATGAAAACACCAAACTGCCTGCTGATATCGATTACAGCAAGGTAAAAGGACTTTCTAACGAAGTGGTTCTTAAACTAACGACAGCTAAGCCTGACTCAATTGGTATTGCTTCGCGAATTTCAGGTATCACACCTGCAGCAATCTCAATTCTGTTGGTTTACTTGAAAAAACACGGCCTGTTGAAAAAAGGTGAGGAAGCATAATGAGCGCTTTACGCGAAAAACTGGATCACCTTATTGGCCAGACTGAACTTGAAGTATCTGAAAAACAACGTGGCCAGTTGGTTGGCTACGTTGAGTTACTGAACAAGTGGAACAAAGCTTATAACCTAACATCAGTTCGTGACCCACAAGAAATGATGGTGAAACATATCTTAGATAGCATCATTGTTAGCACTCACTTACAAGGTAAGCGCTTTATCGATGTGGGTACGGGACCTGGTCTTCCTGGGATTCCGCTCTCAATCATGAATCCAGACTGCGAGTTTTACTTGCTAGACAGCCTAGGTAAGCGTATTCGTTTTATCAAACAGGTGATTCATGAGCTGGGTATCGACAACGTGGTACCGGTTCAAAGTCGCGTTGAAGAATTTCAACCAGAAGAAAAGTTTGATGCAGTGCTCAGTCGTGCATTTGCGTCAATGACAGACATGGTAGAGTGGTGTCACCATTTACCTAAAGAGCAATCCGGTGTATTTTTGGCTCTTAAGGGACAACATCCTAGAGACGAAATCGACCTGTTACCTGAATGGTGTTCAGTGACAGACATTAAAGCTTTGCAAGTGCCAGAGCTTGATGGAGAGCGTCATCTAGTTACTTTATCGCGTCAGGGATAATCAGCGAGGCCATAGTGGGTAGAATCGTAGCAATTGCCAACCAGAAGGGTGGCGTAGGAAAAACAACAACTTGCATTAATTTAGCAGCATCAATGGCGGCAACAAAACGCAAGATATTGGTTGTTGACCTCGATCCTCAAGGTAATGCCACTATGGCGAGCGGTGTCGACAAGTATCAAGTTGAAGCAACAGCTTACGATTTGTTGGTTGAAGACACCCCATTTGATGAGGTGGTTTGCCGGAGTACATCTGGCAATTATGACCTCATCGCCGCGAACGGTGATGTTACTGCGGCAGAAATCAAGCTGATGGAAGTGTTTGCTCGTGAAGTTCGTTTAAAAAACGCACTCGAACCCATTCGCAGTAACTATGATTTCATCTTTATTGATTGCCCGCCCTCATTAAACCTTCTTACAATCAACGCGATGGCTGCGGCCGACTCCGTATTGGTTCCTATGCAATGTGAATACTTTGCTTTGGAAGGTTTGACTGCATTGATGGATACCATCAGTAAGCTAGCGGCTGTTGTAAACGAGAACCTGAAGATCGAAGGTCTTCTGCGTACTATGTACGATCCTCGCAACCGCTTATCGAACGAAGTATCTGATCAACTCAAAAAACACTTTGGTAGCAAAGTCTACCGAACTGTGATCCCTAGAAATGTGCGTCTGGCAGAAGCCCCGAGTCACGGCAAGCCAGCAATGTACTACGACAAATATTCCGCAGGAGCTAAGGCTTACCTTGCTCTTGCTGGCGAAATGTTGCGTCGTGAAGAAGTCCCAGTATAGGTCCAACCAAAGGAATTCGCTCAATGTCTAAGCGTGGTTTAGGAAAAGGGCTAGATGCATTGCTTGCAACTAGCTCATTGGCTCGTGAAAAACAGCAAGTTGCTTCTCATAGTCAGGCGTTGTCGGCTGATGGTGAGCTTATTGAACTGGCTGTTGGTTGCTTGAAGCCTGGTGTATATCAACCGCGTAAGGATATTGCGCCTGAAGCGCTAGAAGAGCTGGCAGCATCAATTCAATCTCAAGGCATTATCCAACCGATCGTAGTTCGCCCATTGGCGCACGACCAGTTCGAGATTATTGCTGGTGAACGTCGTTGGAGAGCGGCTCGTCAAGCTGGCCTTAAACAAGTGCCATGTTTGGTCAAGAGAGTCGAAGACAAAGCCGCTATCGCGATGGCGTTGATTGAGAATATTCAGCGTGAAGATCTGAATGTTATCGAAGAAGCACAAGCGCTAGAGCGACTACAGAACGAATTTGAGCTGACACACCAACAAGTCGCTGATGTAATCGGTAAATCGAGAGCTACGGTGAGTAACTTATTACGTCTAAATCAGCTCGAAAATGAAGTAAAAGGTTTAGTTTCCAATAAACAACTGGAAATGGGGCATGCTCGAGCACTGCTTGCGCTTGAAGGTGATACCCAGGTTGAAGCAGCAAACACTGCGGCAACCAAAAAAATGACCGTGCGTCAAACTGAGCAACTTGTCAAAAAGTGCTTAAAACCAGACGTTGAAGGTGAATCGAAGCCTGAAGACACAGAAGCTATCGAACTTTCACGAAGACTCACGGAAAAATTGCAAGCAAACGTTTCAGTTACTCGTTCTGTTAGCGGTAAGTCAAAAGTGACAATTACTCTTGATGAGCCTCACAAATTAGAGCAACTTATTGCTAAACTAGAGTACTAAATGAGATAATTGATTTAGGTCAATTATGTAATAAACAAGTGATTTCGTACAAAAGTTGTAGGTTTGTATGCAAAAATGTAAATGATTGCTGCATTGTTATTGCAATCAATTTGGCTGAACGTATAATTTTCGCCAATTTCTCAGCACGCTTTTAAGCGAGTAGTAAAGAAGGCTTAAAAGAGGAACGAATACATGGTAACGGCGTTAGCAAGACCAGGACGAGTGCTTGCAAAGCAAATGTTATTGATCGAGCTTAGCGCGGTTATATTAGTGGCGATAGGGTTAGGTTTAGCTGTTAATCCTGATTGGGGTTTTGCTGCATTAATCGGTGGCGGTATTTTTGTCATCGCAAATGCAGTTTTTTGTGTGTGTGCTTTCCTATTTAGTGGAGCTCGCGCAACTAAGTTAGTTGCGGCGTCGTTCTATGCAGGCGAAGCGCTAAAAATCCTTATCACAGTTCTACTATTCTCTATTGTCTACATGTATATGCAGGTGGAATTAGTTCCCCTCAAACTGACCTATTTACTGGTTCTAGGTATTAATATCTTTGCGCCAGTGCTTTTCATTAACAATAAAAAATAGGATGAGTTATGGCTGCGCCAACAGCATCCGGATACATTGAGCACCACTTACAAAACCTTTCTTTAGCTAAGTTTGGTCTTGTAGAGGAGACAAGTTTCTGGAACGTACATATAGACAGTCTGTTTTTTTCGGTGTTGACAGGGATGTTATTCCTTTGGGTTTTTCGCTCAGTCGCTAAGAAAGCAACAGTAGGTGTACCTGGTAAGCTTCAGTGTTTTGTTGAAATGGTAGTTGAATTCGTTGATGGCAACGTTAAAGACACTTTCCATGGCCGCAACCCTCTGATTGCTCCATTAGCACTGACTATATTCTGCTGGATTATTTTAATGAACTTGATGGACTTAGTGCCTATCGATTTCTTACCATATCCTGCGGAGCATTGGCTAGGTATCCCTTATTTGAAAGTGGTTCCTTCAGCTGATGTTAATATAACCATGTCAATGGCCTTAGGTGTTTTTGCTCTGATGATCTACTACAGCATCAAAGTAAAAGGCTTAGGTGGATTCGCCAAAGAACTTGCTTTACATCCATTTAATCACCCAATCATGATCCCGTTTAACCTACTGATTGAAGTGGTATCGCTACTCGCGAAGCCTCTATCACTTGGTATGCGTCTATTCGGTAACATGTTCGCAGGTGAGGTTGTATTCATTCTTTGTGCGGCAATGCTACCGTGGTATTTACAATGGGTAGGCTCTCTACCTTGGGCTATCTTCCATATCTTGGTTATTTTGATTCAAGCATTTGTTTTCATGATGTTAACAATTGTTTATTTATCAATGGCCCATGAAGATGGCGATCACTAAAAATTTTTAAGTTTTATTCTAACTATTAATGTTAATCGGAGAACGTAAATGGAAACTGTACTAAGTTTTTCAGCAATCGCTGTTGCTATTATTGTTGGTCTTTGTGCCGTAGGTACTGCAATTGGTTTTGCTATTCTTGGTGGTAAATTCCTAGAAGGCGCTGCGCGTCAACCTGAAATGGCTCCAATGCTACAAGTTAAGATGTTCATCATCGCTGGTCTACTGGATGCTGTTCCAATGATCGGTATCGTAATCGCACTACTATTCACGTTTGCTAACCCATTTGTTGGTCAACTAGCAGGCTAATTAACTGTTAATTAGTTAATTAAATTTTTGTAGTTGATTCTTAACGAGGGGTAGCTGTTGTGAATATGAACGCAACTCTGTTAGGTCAAGCAATTGCTTTTTCTATGTTTGTTTGGTTCTGCATGAAATATGTATGGCCACCAATCATGCAAGCAATTGAAGAGCGTCAGAAAAAAATTGCTGACGGTCTTGTAGCCGCTGAACGCGCTGCTAAAAACTTGGATCTAGCACAAGCCAACGCTTCTGACCAATTGAAAGAAGCGAAGCGCACCGCAACTGAGGTTATTGAACAGGCAAATAAACGCAAGGCTCAAATTATTGATGAAGCTCGCGAAGAGGCTCAGGCAGAACGCCAGAAAATCTTAGCGCAAGCGGAAGCCGAAATTGAAGCTGAGCGCACACGTGCCCGTGATGACCTGCGCAAACAAGTCGCAACTCTGGCAATTGCTGGTGCTGAGAAAATCCTTGAGCGTACAATCGATAAAGATGTACACGATGATCTTCTTAACAACATTACTGCAAAACTTTAAAGCAAGGGGCTGTATATGTCTGATTTGACTACAATCGCACGCCCCTATGCTAAAGCAGCGTTTGACTTTGCGGTAGAGAAAGGTGAGCTAGACCAATGGGGTCAGATGCTTACTTTTGCTGCCGAAGTGGCACAAAATGATGATGTTCACAATTTCTTAAGCAGCTCTCAAACTGCTGAAAAATTAGCTGAAGTATTCATTGTAATTTGTGGCGAACAATTTGATGAATTCGGCCAGAACTTGATAAAAGTAATGGCAGAGAATGGCCGCTTAATGGCTTTTCCTGATGTTTGCAAAGAGTTCTTATTGCTCAAACAAGAGCACGAGAAAGAGATCGACGTTGAAGTCACTTCAGCGGTTGAACTTTCTAAAGAACAACGCGCAGAGATCAGCAGCAAATTGGAACAGCGCTTAGCGCGCAAAGTTCAGCTGAATTGCAGTATAGATGAGACTCTACTTAGTGGAGTTATTATTCGAGCCGGAGACCTAGTCATCGATAACTCAGCGCGCAGTCGTTTAGACCGCCTGAGCGATGCATTGCAGTCTTAATGGGGATTGGAGCATGCAACTTAATTCCACTGAAATTAGCGATCTAATTAAACAACGTATTGAATCTTTCGACGTTGTTAGTGAAGCTCGCAATGAAGGTACTATCGTTTCGGTAAGCGATGGCATCCTTAGCATTCACGGCCTAGCGGACGTGATGCAAGGTGAAATGATTGAACTACCGGGTGGCCGTTACGCGCTAGCACTTAACTTGAACCGTGATTCGGTTGGTGCTGTTGTAATGGGCCCATATGCTGACCTACAGGAAGGCATGAAAGTTACAGGTACGGGTCGTATTCTCGAAGTACCAGTAGGTCCTGAAATGCTTGGTCGTGTGGTAAACACGCTAGGTGAGCCAATTGATGGTAAAGGTCCTATTGATGCGAAATTGACTTCGCCTGTAGAAATTATCGCACCAGGTGTAATCGACCGTAAATCGGTAGATCAACCTGTTCAAACTGGTTACAAGTCAGTTGACTCAATGATCCCTATCGGTCGTGGTCAGCGTGAACTTATTATCGGTGACCGTCAGACTGGTAAAACAGCGATGGCGATCGATGCGATTATTAACCAAAAAAATTCTGGTATTTTCTCTATCTACGTTGCAATCGGCCAAAAAGCGTCGACTATCGCTAACGTAGTTCGCAAACTAGAAGAGCACGGCGCACTAGCAAACACTGTTGTTGTTGTTGCATCGGCTTCTGAATCTGCAGCGCTGCAATACCTTGCACCGTATGCTGGTTGTGCGATGGGTGAATACTTCCGTGATCGCGGTGAAGATGCACTGATTGTTTATGATGATCTATCTAAGCAAGCTGTCGCTTACCGTCAGATCTCACTACTGCTTAAGCGTCCACCAGGTCGTGAAGCGTTCCCTGGTGATGTTTTCTACCTTCACTCTCGTCTACTAGAGCGTGCTGCTCGTGTAAGCGAACACTACGTAGAAGAATTCACTAAAGGCGAAGTGAAAGGCAAGACGGGTTCTTTAACTGCTCTTCCTATCATCGAAACGCAAGCTGGTGACGTATCTGCATTCGTACCGACGAACGTAATCTCGATTACCGATGGTCAGATCTTCCTACAAACTGAGCTATTCAACGCGGGCGTACGTCCAGCTGTTGACCCTGGTATCTCAGTTTCTCGTGTAGGTGGTTCGGCGCAGACTAAAATCATCAAGAAGCTATCTGGCGGTATCCGTACTGCTCTAGCTCAATACCGTGAACTTGCAGCATTTGCTCAGTTCTCTTCGGATCTTGATGAAGCGACTAAGAAGCAGCTAGACCATGGTCAAAAAGTTACAGAACTGATGAAGCAGAAGCAATACGCTCCTATGTCTGTATTTGACCAAGCTCTAGTAATCTTCGCTGCAGAGCGTGGATACCTTCAAGACGTTGAACTTTCTAAAGTTCTAGACTTTGAAGCTGCTTTACTGTCGTTTGCTCGTGGTCAATATGCCGATCTAGCAACACAGATCGACACAACGGGTGCTTTCAATAAAGAAATCGAAGCTGAGCTGAAGAAGCTTGTTGACGATTTCAAGGCAACCCAGACCTGGTAATTGGTAGGTGGTCTTAGGGCCACCTCATACCATTAACGGAGAGTAACGATGGCCGGCGCAAAAGAGATACGTAATAAAATCGGTAGTGTTAAAAGCACACAGAAGATTACGAAAGCAATGGAAATGGTAGCAGCTTCAAAAATGCGTCGTTCTCAAGACGCAATGGAAGCTACTCGTCCATATGCAGAAACAATGCGTAAAGTGATCGGTCATTTGGCTAATGGTAGCCTCGAGTATAAGCATCCTTATCTTGAGGAACGTGAAGCCAAACGTGTTGGTTACATCATCGTTTCTACAGACCGTGGTCTTTGTGGTGGTTTGAACATTAACTTGTTCAAAAAAGCCATGAACGACATGAAAGATTGGTCTGAGAAAGGTGCTGACGTTGAACTTGCAATTGTAGGTTCAAAAGCGACAGCATTTTTCAACAACAGCGGCGCGAAAGTAGCAGCTCAAGTTTCTGGTCTGGGCGATCGCCCAAGCCTTGAAGACTTGATTGGCTCTGTAAGCGTTATGCTGAAGAAATATGATGAAGGCGAATTGGATCGCCTGTTCGTAGTGTTCAACAAGTTTGAAAACACTATGGTACAAGAACCAACGATCGATCAATTACTTCCTTTGCCTAAATCAGACAGCGAAGACATGAAACGCGATCATGCTTGGGACTACATTTATGAGCCTGAGCCAAAACCACTACTAGATGCACTACTGGTTCGCTACGTCGAATCTCAAGTATATCAAGGTGTGGTCGAGAACCTTGCTTGTGAGCAAGCGGCTCGAATGATTGCTATGAAATCAGCAACAGATAACGCTGGTGACATTATTGATGACTTAGAACTTGTGTACAACAAAGCGCGTCAAGCGGCAATTACACAAGAACTTTCTGAGATCGTTTCAGGCGCAGCTGCGGTTTAAGCTTAGGTAAAACTAAATAGTTAGAGGATTAACGATGGCTACAGGTAAGATCGTACAGATCATCGGTGCGGTAGTCGACGTAGAGTTCCCACAGGGTGAAGTACCTCGTGTATACGACGCTCTGAATGTTAATGAAGTACAAGAACGTCTAGTTCTTGAAGTTCAGCAACAACTTGGCGGTGGCGTAGTTCGCGCAATCGTAATGGGTAGCTCTGATGGTTTACGTCGTGGTTTGACAGTTGAAAATACTGGCGCTCCAATCTCAGTACCAGTAGGTACTAAGACATTGGGTCGTATCATGAATGTCCTAGGTGACGCGATTGATGAGTGTGGCGAGATTGGTGCTGAAGAGCATTACGCCATTCACCGTGAAGCTCCAAGCTACGAAGAGCAGTCTAACGAGACAGCTCTTCTAGAAACTGGTGTTAAAGTAATCGACTTGATTTGTCCATTCGCTAAGGGTGGTAAAATCGGTCTATTCGGTGGTGCTGGTGTAGGTAAGACCGTTAACATGATGGAACTTATCAACAACATCGCACTTCAACACTCAGGCCTATCTGTATTTGCAGGTGTAGGTGAGCGTACTCGTGAAGGTAACGATTTCTACTTTGAGATGCAGGAAGCAGGTGTTGTAAACATCGAAAAACCTGAAGAATCAAAAGTAGCGATGGTTTACGGTCAGATGAACGAGCCACCAGGTAACCGTCTACGTGTTGCCCTGACTGGCCTAACAATGGCAGAGCGCTTCCGTGACGAAGGTCGTGACGTTCTACTGTTCGTTGATAACATCTACCGTTACACACTAGCAGGTACTGAAGTATCAGCACTTCTAGGTCGTATGCCTTCTGCGGTAGGTTACCAACCTACACTGGCTGAAGAAATGGGTGTTCTACAAGAGCGTATCACGTCAACTAAAGCTGGTTCTATCACGTCTGTACAGGCGGTATACGTACCTGCGGATGACTTGACTGACCCGTCTCCAGCAACAACGTTCGCTCACTTGGATGCAACGGTTGTACTTAACCGTAACATCGCATCTATGGGTCTATACCCTGCGATCGACCCGCTAGATTCTACTTCACGTCAACTGGATCCATTGGTAGTTGGACAAGAGCACTACGACATCGCTCGTGGCGTTCAGTCTACTCTTCAGCGCTATAAAGAGCTGAAAGATATCATTGCTATCCTAGGTATGGACGAGCTATCTGAAGAAGATAAGCAAGTTGTATCTCGTGCTCGTAAGATTGAGAAGTTCCTAACTCAGCCTTACCACGTAGCGGAAGTATTTACAGGTGACCCAGGCATTTACGTACCTCTTAAAGAGACTCTACGTGGCTTCCAAGGTCTTCTATCTGGTGAATACGATGACATTCCAGAGCAAGCGTTCATGTACTGTGGTGCAATTGACGAAGCTATCGAGAATGCTAAGAAGCTATAAGGCTAACTAGGAGGCGATATGGCAGCAATAACCTTTCACCTAGACGTTGTAAGTGCAGAGAAACAAATTTTCTCAGGCCTTGTTGAGACGTTTCAGGTGACCGGTAGTGAGGGTGAACTTGGTATTTTCCATGGTCACTGTCCACTGCTGACCGCTATCAAGCCTGGCATGGTGCGTATTGTTAAGCAGCACGGCCACGAAGAAATCATTTATGTTTCTGGTGGTATGGTAGAAGTTCAGCCTGGTACAGCAACTGTACTGGCTGATACAGCTATCCGTGGTGAAGAGCTAGACGCAGCAAAGGCGGAAGAAGCTAAGCGCAAGGCTGTGGAGAATATCCAAAATCAGCATGGCGACATAGACTTCGCACAAGCGGCCGGTGAACTGGCTAAAGCCATTGCTCAGTTACGAGTTATCGAACTGACAAAACAGCGTCGTTAATCTTTTTAAGATTACAGACTCTGAGATAAAGGCGACCTAAGGGTCGCCTTTTTGCATTTTTAGATTCTCAAAAATGCTTCTTTTACGTATCACTACTGGTTAAATGGTTATTGCGATTTAATTTTTTGCCCAAAAACGGTTACAATATCGGCTTAATAAAAATAACGTTGGATAGGTTTACAATGAAGTTTAGCGCGGTAATTCTCGCGGCGGGCAAAGGCACTCGCATGTATTCAAACACACCAAAGGTTCTGCACACACTTGCGGGTAAGCCAATGGTGAAGCATGTTATCGATACATGTAATGGTCTAGGCGCTCAAAACATCAACCTGGTTTACGGCCACGGTGGTGATCAGATGAAGGCTACCTTAGCTGAAGAATCTGTAAACTGGGCACTGCAAGCTGAACAGCTCGGCACAGGTCACGCTGTGGATCAAGCATCTACACACTTTGCTGATGATGAAAAAGTATTGGTGCTATACGGTGATGTTCCACTGATCTCACCTGAAACCATTGAAAACCTATTAGACGCTCAACCAAACGGTGGCATCGCGCTACTTACTGTCGTGTTAGACAACCCAATGGGTTACGGACGTATTATTCGTCGTAATGGCCCTGTTGTGGCTATCGTTGAACAGAAAGATGCAACGGATGAGCAGAAGCTTATCAAAGAGATCAACACTGGCGTTATGGTGGCGACTGGTGGCGATCTCAAGCGCTGGTTGTCTGGCCTAAGTAACGACAACGCACAGGGTGAATATTACCTGACTGACGTTATCGCAGCGGCTCACGACGAAGGTCGTGCAGTTGAAGCGGTACACCCAGTAAGCCCAATTGAAGTGGAAGGCGTAAACGACCGCTCTCAACTGGCTCGTCTAGAGCGCGCTTACCAAGCTGAGCAAGCAGACAAACTATTGAAGCAAGGCGTAATGCTACGCGACCCAAGCCGCTTTGATCTGCGTGGTGAACTGCAGTGCGGTATGGACGTTGAGATTGATACTAACGTTATCATCGAAGGCAGCGTAAGCATTGGCGATAACGTGGTTATCGGCACTGGCTGCGTGCTGAAAGACTGTGAGATCGATGACAACACAGTTATTCGTCCATACAGCGTAATCGAAGGAGCGACTGTTGGTGAAGACTGTACGGTTGGTCCATTTACTCGCTTACGCCCTGGTGCAGACATGCGTAACGATTCGCACGTTGGTAACTTTGTTGAAGTGAAGAACACTCGCCTTGGTGAAGGTTCTAAAGCGAATCACCTAACGTACTTGGGCGATGCTGAAATTGGTCAGCGTGTAAACGTAGGGGCGGGTGCAATTACTTGTAATTATGATGGTGCGAATAAGTTTAAGACCATCATTGGCGACGACGTATTCGTTGGTTCAGACAG
Source organism: Vibrio sp. 10N.286.51.E5 (assembly GCF_041469125.1). Taxonomy (NCBI): domain Bacteria; kingdom Pseudomonadati; phylum Pseudomonadota; class Gammaproteobacteria; order Vibrionales; family Vibrionaceae; genus Vibrio; species Vibrio sp. 10N.286.51.E5. The sequence continues at coordinate 26,697 of NZ_JBFRJZ010000016.1, forward strand.
CCAATTAATCGCGCCTGTTACGATTGGTAATGGTGCTACCGTTGGAGCTGGCTCTACCGTAACACGCGATGTTTCTGAAAATGAGCTAGTTATCAGCCGTGCGAAAGAACGTAAGATTGCTGACTGGCAGCGTCCGACTAAGAAAAAGTAGTCTCTTAACAAATAAGATGATTTAAATGAAAGTCAGTAGTACCGCTACTGGCTTTTTCTTATTTATCTAGATATAAAAAAAGAGCGAGTAATCTCGCTCTTTTTTGTTTTCGTTAACTTAGAAACTAGTCTTGTTTCTCGTCAGCGACTACTCGAGAGTTGTCAGGTGTCGCGAAGTGTTCAGAAAGCTCTTTGTTCGAAACAATATAGCCAACCCACAACGCACCCAAACAGATCACAACGGCAATACCCGTCGCGCTTAGTGCTTGGCTAGCCATTGCCGCGACCAATGCACTTGATAGGCCACTGATACTGATTTGCAGGCTGTTTTGTAGACCAGCAGCTGTTGCTGGGCTTTGTTTAGCGCTTGATAGAGCACGGTTTACTACGATTGGGTAAAGTGCGCCGTTTGCGACAGCAATCAAACAGAAAGGCGCAAGTAGAGGCCAGATTGACGTCAGTTCCCACTGTGATGCGATAAAGATAAGCATCGCCGCTACACTGAACAAACCGATAAGGTTTCTTAGTACAACGCCATCGCCATATTTCTTCACTGCTTGCTTACCGAAGTAACCACCCGCCATGAACGCGATTGTTTGTGGGATAAAGCTCAAACCGATGTCTTTTGCTTCATAACCTAGTTGAGCCATGATCTCTGGCATACCCGTTAGGTAAGCGAAGAACGCTGCAGATGCTGAAGCAAACATTAAGACATTACCCATGTAAGGCTTTGATTTAAGCAACATCTTGATGTCTGTCTTAATCGATGTCTGTTTTACTTCAGGCGCTTCTTTTGGTTGAGCCATTGTTGTCGCCACTAGCAGTGCACCCATCAAGGTTAATGTGATGAAGATGCTGTGCCAGCCAAAGCTATCCGCCAGTAACACACCTAGCTGAGGTGCTAATGCAGGAGATAGCGCAACCAAAGGCATGATGGTTGCAAAAATTTGTTGGCTACTGCTTTGTGAGTAACGCTTGATAACCATTGCTTGCCAGATTACCGCAGGAGCACATACGCCGATCGCTTGAATGAAGCGCAGTGTCAGTAGATGCCATACCTCGGTGCTGAATGCTAAGCCGAATGAAGCTGCAGTAAAGATAACAAGACCAACCGCCAGCGTATTACGGTGACCATACTTGTCACTCGCCAGACCCCAAAGAAGCTGACCCATTGCCATACCGCCAAGGAATACCGTTAAAGACAGGGCAATCTGCTCTGGGCCGGTTGCGAAATCAACTTCCATTGCCTTAAATGCAGGAAGGTACATATCGGTCGCAATAAAGCCAAGCATTGAAAGAACTGCAAGGTAGACCAATTGAAATTTAGAAATATTCATAAGATGCCATTAAGCTAAAGGTAATGATGTTTTTATCATCAAAAAAATTGTTTGATATACAGAAGTGAAAGCCCCTGTTTATTTATGCTGACATTCTATTTTTCAGACCTGATAAAATAAAACGCTAAAATATGTGGTTATCAATCAAAAAATTTGAAGGCTTATGTTCTCTAAATCCTCTTTAGAAATGCTCGATACGGTAGCGCGCTTGGGCAGTTTTACCGCGGCGGCTGAGCAGTTGCACAAAGTGCCCTCGGCGATCAGTTATGGTGTCAGACAGGTCGAACAAGAACTGGATGTGCTGCTTTTCAGGCGTTTACCGAGAAAGGTTGAGCTCACTCCGGCAGGTGAACTGTTCATTGAAGAGGCGCGTGCACTACTGAGGCAAATGGAAGAGGTCAGTGCCCAGACTCGTCGAGCAGCTCGAGGTTGGAAGAAAACCTTGCGTCTGACGCTCGATAATGTGGTGAAGCTCGACAAGATGAAGCCGATGATTGAAGAGTTCTATCAAACCTTTGAGTTTGCCGAACTTCAGATCAACATGGAGGTATTCAACGGCTCATGGGAAGCGATTGCACAGGGCAGGGCGGATATCGTGATTGGCGCAACCTCTGCGATTCCGGTTGGTGGCGACTTTGAGGTTAAAGATATGGGACGGTTAGATTGGGCGTTTGTAATGTCGCCAAGTCATCCGTGTGTGCGAGAGCAAAACCTCAATGAAGAGTTTGTTAGCCAATATCCCGCGATATGTTTGGACGATACCTCTAGTGTGCTCCCTAAGCGACACACTGGCCACTACTCAAATCAAAGACGCCTGTTGTTACCCAACTGGTATAGTGCGATTGAATGTCTTAAAAATGGAGTAGGGGTGGGTTATATGCCAAGACACATTGCTGCACCTATTATCGAGCAAGGCTTGCTGGTGGAGAAAATACTGCCTGAACCGAGCCCGCAGAGTCATTGTTGTTTAGTGTGGCGAAAAGACGATAACCATAAGCTGATCGAATGGATGGTCAAGTACCTAGGATCGAGTGAACAACTTCATCAAGATTGGCTGGATCATCGCAAGGCGATCTAATGATCTTAGCGAGAAGATCCTTTTCAAGTTTGAGCTGAATCTTCACCCACAAAAAGAGCGAGTAAATACTCGCTCTTTTTGATTCGGTCGTTAACTCTTAAGACAAGAAGAACTTGTAGGAAGGGTTATCGGTTTCATCTTTACACTGATAGCCAAGCTCTCGTAGATGTGTTGAGAACTGAGCTAAATCATCATCACCAAGTTCGAAGCCACACAATACGCGACCGTAATCGGCACCGTGGTTACGATAGTTGAACAGGCTGATATTCCAGTGAGTACCTAAGGTATCAAGGAATTTAATCAATGCACCTGGGTATTCTGGAAACTCGAAGCTGTACAGACGTTCTTTCAGTGGTTTCGATGGTTTACCGCCAATCATGTAGCGAATGTGCAGTTTTGCCATCTCATCATCAGACAGATCGACAACCGGGTAGCCACCGTCACGTAGGTCATTGATGATGTGCTCGAGTTCTTCTTGTCCACCTTGTAGACGTACACCAACGAAGATATTCGCTAGGCTTTCGTCGTTTTGGCGGTAGTTAAACTCAGTCACCGCTCGACCACCAATAATATTACAGAACTCTAGGAATGCCCCTTGTCGCTCAGGGATAGTGACCGCAAGTAGGCCTTCGCGCTTCTCACCCAACTCACAACGTTCAGACACATACCGCAGGCCATGGAAGTTGGTGTTAGCACCAGAAAGTACAGTTGCCAGTTGTTTGCCTTGCAGTTGGTTCTGCTCTGCAAACTTCTTTAAACCAGCCAGAGCAAGCGCTCCTGAAGGTTCAGCAATCGCACGAGTGTCTTCAAAGATGTCTTTGACCGCAGAGCATATCTCATCGCTAGATACTGCAATGTGACCGTCAATGTACTGTTGGCAAAGACGGAATGTCTCTTCACCAATGCGTTTAACCGCAACACCATCAGCAAACATACTGACCTGATCCAGTACCACAGGTTCACCGGCATCGAGGGCCGCTTTTAAGCAAGACGAATCTTCTGGTTCTACTGCAATGACTTTAATCTCTGGCATCAGCTGTTTTACTAATACAGCAACACCCGCAGCTAAGCCACCACCACCAACCGGCACAAAGATGTAATCCATGTGACCATTTTGCTGAAGCATTTCCATACCCATGGTGCCCTGTCCGGCGATCACCAATGGGTGATCGAATGGAGGCACAAAGGTGTAGCCATGTTCAGCGGAAAGGCGTTCTGCTTCAGCTTTAGCTTCATCAAAGTTGCTGCCGTGTAGAACTACGTTACCGCCAAAGCCACGTACCGCATCAACCTTGATGTCTGGTGTGGTTTTTGGCATCACAATCGTGGTTTGAATACCAAGCTTAGAACCGGACAGCGCCATACCTTGAGCATGGTTACCTGCCGATGCTGCAATCACACCTGCGGCTTTCTGTTGCTCTGAAAGGCTTGATACCATGTTGTAGGCACCACGTAGCTTGAACGAGTGGACCGGCTGACGGTCTTCACGCTTTAGCTGAACCTGATTACCAATGCGAGCACTTAAGCGAGGCATCTCTTGCAGAGGTGTCACGATTGCGGCTTCGTAAACTGGCGCTCTCAGGATCTGACGCAGATAATCTGCGCCAGTTTGTTTTTGGGGACTGACCGTGTCATCACTCATAGACTAGCCCTCTAGCTTAGACTTATCACGCACGGCACCTTTGTCGGCACTGGTCGCCATGCTTGCGTAAGCTTTCAGTGCGAAAGACACTTCACGCTGACGGTTTTCTGGTTTCCAGCCTAGTGCGTCTTGCTTAACACGACGCGCTTCTAGTTCAGCTTCAGGCACATCAAGTGTGATCGAACGGCTAGGGATGTCGATAGTGATGATATCGCCAGTGTTTACTAGACCAATCACACCGCCACTTGCTGCTTCTGGAGAAGCGTGACCGATAGACAGACCCGATGTACCACCCGAGAAACGACCATCTGTCAATAGAGCACAAGACTTGCCTAGACCCATAGATTTTAGGTAAGTGGTTGGGTAAAGCATTTCTTGCATGCCCGGACCACCTTTAGGACCTTCGTAACGAATAACAACCACTTCGCCCGCTTTCACTTTGCCACCTAAGATGCCATCAACAGCACTATCTTGGCTTTCAAATACGATAGCAGGACCTTGGAATTTCAGGTTCTCTTCATCAACACCTGCTGTCTTAACGATACAACCGTCAACGGCGATGTTGCCTGAAAGTACGGCTAGGCCACCTTCTTGGCTGAATGCATTCTCTTTAGTACGGATACAACCTTCTTTACGGTCGTCATCAAGACGATCCCAACGGCAATCTTGTGAGAAGGCTTTGGTGGTACGAATACCTGCTGGGCCCGCGCGGAAGAACTTAAGTACCGCTTCGTCTTCTGTCTGCATGATGTCGTATTGAGCTAGCTGCTCTTGCATGCTTAGACCAAGCACTGTGCGAGTCTGGTTGTTCAGTAGGCCAGCACGATCTAATTCACCTAGGATAGCCATTACACCACCAGCGCGGTGAACGTCTTCCATGTGGTATTTAGGCGTTGAAGGTGCAACCTTACATAGGTGTGGAACGCGGCGAGACATCTCGTCGATATCGCCCATATCAAAATCAATCTCACCTTCTTGAGCAGAAGCCAATAGGTGAAGAACGGTGTTACTAGAACCGCCCATTGCGATATCCAGTGCCATCGCGTTTTCAAATGCTGCGCGGTTTGCGATGTTACGAGGCAGTGCTGATTCGTCATCTTGCTCGTAGTAACGCTTGGTTAGGTCAACGATGCGCTTACCAGCATTGATGAATAGCTCTTCACGGTCTGCGTGCGTTGCTAGCATAGAACCGTTACCAGGCTGAGATAGGCCTAGCGCTTCAGTTAGACAGTTCATTGAGTTCGCTGTGAACATACCTGAACATGAACCACATGTCGGACATGCAGAACGCTCTACTTGCTCACTTTGCTCATCAGAAATGGTTGGATCGGCACCTTGGATCATTGCGTCAACAAGGTCTAGCTTGATGATTTGATCAGAAAGCTTAGTTTTACCCGCTTCCATTGGGCCGCCTGATACAAAGATCACTGGGATGTTAAGGCGCATTGCTGCCATCATCATTCCCGGAGTGATTTTGTCACAGTTAGAGATACACACCATCGCATCCGCACAGTGTGCATTGACCATGTATTCTACTGAATCCGCGATAAGCTCACGTGATGGCAGTGAGTACAGCATGCCGCCGTGGCCCATTGCGATACCATCATCGACTGCGATGGTGTTGAATTCTTTAGCGATACCGCCCGCTTTCTCGATTTCACCCGCAACCAGTTGACCCATATCTTTAAGGTGAACGTGGCCTGGTACGAATTGAGTGAACGAGTTTACAACTGCGATGATTGGCTTACCGAAGTCATCATCTTTAACGCCAGTTGCACGCCATAAAGCGCGCGCACCAGCCATGTTGCGTCCGTGGGTAGTCGTTGCTGAACGATAGATTGGCATTGCTTAAATCCTTATAAAATATTTGGCTGTTGCTTACTTAGTTGTTTGCGTTTGGTTTTCTGAAGTTTGGCCTGCTGGATAAACGTAGTCTAACCAGCCCCACTTATCTTCAGTGGTGCCATTGAATAGACCAAAGTAAGCCGCTTGAACTTTTTCAGTGATAGGACCGCGTTTGCCTTCACCTACTGTAATTTTGTCTACGCTACGAACCGGAACGATTTCCGCCGCTGTGCCTGTCATGAATACTTCATCAGCAAGGTATAGCGCTTCACGAGCAATGTTCTCTTCACGGATCTCATAACCCATGTCTTTTGCTAGTGTCATGATCGAATCACGCGTGATACCCGGCAGAATCGCACTGGTCGCTGGTGGTGTGGATAGCACGCCGTTACGTACCACAAAGATGTTCTCACCAGCCCCTTCAGAAAGGTAACCATCAACACTCAGTGCGATGCCTTCATCGTAACCATGACGGCGAGCTTCGCCACCAACTAATAGTGAAGATAGGTAGTTACCACCGGCTTTTGCTGCGGTTGGGATCGTGTTTGGAGCGGCACGGTTCCAGCTAGAAATCATTGCATCAACGCCGTTTTCTAGTGCTTCTTCGCCTAGGTAAGACCCCCAAGGGAAAGCAGCGATGATCAGTTCCATCTCAGTATTTTCTGGCGGGCAGACACCCAAACCAACGTTACCTACGAAACCTAGAGGGCGGATGTACGCTGACTCTAGCTTATTTTGGCGTAGCGTTTCGCGAGTCGCTTTCATAATTTCTTCCTCAGTGTAAGGAATAGGGAAGCGATAGATTTTTGCTGAGTCTTTTAGGCGCTTAGCATGTTCAGGGTGACGGAAGATAACCGGCCCTTTTGGTGTGTTGTAACAACGAACACCTTCAAACACAGAAGTACCGTAGTGCATTGCGTGAGTCAGGACGTGAACGTTCGCCTCTGCCCAAGGAACCATCTCACCGTTAAACCAAATATAGTCTGCTGTTTTAGCTGTCATGTTTGCGGTTCCTTATGCGTTTATCTTTTGTTGTAAGTTGTTGTTTGGCAGTTCATTACGGCTGATCGAGATAACGTCAACGGTACGTACATCCCACAGCTTTTCGATTTGGTTTACCAAGAACGAGATCGGACGGTCACTGTCTACGATGATCTCAACACTCGCCACTTTGCTTTCGTGGTTTTGAGTGCCCGCAACTTGCTTAACAATGAAGCCACGGTGGCGGATAACACGAAGAACACGCTCTAGTAGTACAGGCTTATCATCGGCTTTGATGTCTAATAGGTATCTTTTCATGTTATGTGTTCTCCAACATCTCACTGTTTGAAGCACCTGGCGGTACTAGTGGCCATACGTTTTCTTCTTCATCGATAAGAACATGAAGTAGGTAAGCGGTTTTGCTCTCTAGCATCTCTTTCAATGCTGGTTCTACTTCTTCTTTACGAGTGATGGTTTTGCCCGGGATATCGAACGCTTTCGCGAGCATCACGAAATCAGGGTTGTCATCTAAGATAGTTTCACTGTGGCGGCCATCAAAGAACAGCGATTGCCATTGGCGAACCATGCCCAAACGAGAGTTATTAAGCAGTACCATCTTCACTGGGATCTGACGACGCTTCAATGTGCCAAGCTCTTGAATGTTCATCATGAACGAGCCGTCACCAGAGATAAGTATAGATTGGTCGTCAGGACGCCCAACCGATGCACCCATTGCAGCTGGCAAGCCAAAGCCCATGGTGCCTAAACCGGCAGAGGTAATGAAGTTCTGTGGATCGCGAGGCTGAATGTGCTGAGCTGCCCACATTTGGTGTTGGCCCACATCAGTCGATACGATAGAGCTTGCTGGCATCATGTCTGACAGTTGCTTCAACAGCAGTGGAGCAAAAATCAGATCACCAGGGTGGTCGTAACGCCATTTGAATGAGCTACGAAGACCTTCAGAGTGATGAACCCAAGAGGAGATGTCTTGGCTTAGCTCTAGTTGAGGCATGATCTTGTTGATGTCACCGCGGATTGGCGCATTGGCAAGACGCAGTTTGCTGAACTCAGCGGCATCGATATCGATATGGATAACCTTAGCATGCGGCGCAAAGGTATCGAGTTTGCCAGTTACTCGGTCATCAAAACGAGCACCGACAACAATCAACAGGTCACTCTCTTGAACCACAAGGTTAGCGGCTTTAGTGCCGTGCATACCCAGCATGCCAAGGTAGTGTGGGTCGTCACGTTCGATAGTGCCCAAGCCTTTCAGTGTGCTTACTGCTGGCATTGGGTTTAGGCGTAAAAACTCACGAACCGCATCGGTTGCTTTAGCAAGTTGAACACCACCACCTACGTATAAAACAGGACGGGTCGCTTGAGACAAAAAGTACTGTGCCTGTTCAATGGCATCAGTTGTCGCAACAGGAATTGCGGGTGGAGTAAATTCAGGAAGAGCGTTAACAGGTGCTTCTGCTAGTTGAACGTCTTTAGCGATATCGACGATAACCGGGCCAGGGCGGCCAGACTTTGCTACCACAAACGCTTCAGCGAGGGTTGGAGCTAGCTCTTCAATATCAGTTACTAGGTAGCTGTGTTTAGTACATGACAGAGACATACCAATCACATCCATTTCTTGGAATGCATCGGTACCAATGTGGGAACTTGCAACCTGACCTGTGATAGCAACCAATGGGATTGAATCCATAAAGGCATCAGCAAGGCCAGTGACTAGGTTGGTTGCACCTGGTCCCGAGGTTGCCATACAAACAGCGACATCTTGTGTTGCTCTAGCCATGCCGATCGCGGCCATAGCGGCGCCTTGCTCATGGCGACATAGGATATGTTCAACCCCGCCGTCATAGAGTGCATCGTAGATTGGCATGATGGCACCACCGGGGTAACCAAATACGGTCTCAATTCCTTGTTGCTTGAGTGCGGATACGACTAGTTCTGCGCCTTTCATCGGAATTCTCCCGTATTACCTTTATTTTGGTAACTGTTTCCTTTGTCTCTGCACATCTTGTGCTCCCATTCTTCCTGTAAATCGGCAAAGCCGAAAATGCTCAAAAATATAAAAATCGAATGTTTAAATTAGAAAAAACCCCCGGACTTGTCAGTGCGGGGGTTTTTTCTAATTCGTGGTTACTTTCTTCCCACTCGCCCCCGCGCAGTCTTAATAATGACTACGATAATCAGGTTAATCAGTGCGTAAATGCGAGCGTTAAAAATCATAATATTCGAGTTTTCTCGTTTATTGTCTTCAGTAAATGTCTACATCTCTAGTGTTATCACACAAATCTGCCGCATGACAAGGGAAATGTCATTCTTTTTTCACATTAAAATACCATTCCACCAAGCTATATAACAACCTTATCGCTTTGGTGAGCAACGAATATCCAGAGCGAATACTTTTAAATCAAAGACAAAGGAAAGTTATGGGACTCGCGATAATTCATAGCCGAGCTAGTGTGGGTGTAGAGGCGCCAGAAGTGACCGTTGAGGTGCATATAAGCAACGGAATGCCTGGCTTCACGCTGGTGGGTCTACCTGAAACAACGGTCAAGGAATCTAAAGACCGAGTGAGAAGCGCGATCATCAATTCTCGCTTTGAGTTTCCATCGAAAAGAATCACGGTCAATCTCGCCCCAGCCGATTTGCCCAAAGAAGGTGGCCGTTTTGACCTGCCCATCGCGCTTGGGATTTTGGTGGCGTCAGATCAGCTTCCGACATCAAAAATAGCTCAACATGAATTTATCGGTGAGTTGGCATTGTCAGGAGAACTTCGCTCGGTAAAGGGCGTTTTGCCTGCGACGTTAGCCGCCGACAGTGTAGAGCGATGCTTAGTTGTCCCACATCATAACGGTGATCAGGCTGCGCTGGTGGGCAAGGGAGCGCATAAATCTGCACAAACCTTGTTGGAGGTTTGTGCTGACATGTGTGGACAGGCTCAGCTTGGGCTATATAGAACGGAACATCATCAGGCTGATGTTTCAGTGCTTCGCGACCTACAAGATATTATCGGCCAACAACAAGGAAAGCGAGCTCTAGAGATAGCCGCTGCTGGGAATCATAACTTATTGTTTCTTGGCCCACCCGGAACCGGAAAAACTATGCTCGCTTCTCGACTGCGTGACCTATTACCTGAAATGAGTGATGACGAAGCGATGGAAACCGCGTCGGTGGCCTCGTTAACGCAACAAGAAATCAATCAATACAACTGGAAGCAACGACCTTTTCGCTCTCCTCACCATTCCAGTTCAATGGCGGCATTAGTGGGTGGTGGTTCGGTGCCTCGCCCCGGAGAGATCTCTTTAGCGCATAATGGCTTATTGTTCTTAGATGTTTCCCCATTAACTACAAAGTAAGCGATATTTTGTCATATAACGATGTAAATTTGGTAGCCTCTTCTTCTTGTAAGTGGAAACAGGGTTATTTTATGTGGGGTACAAACTTTATAAAAATTATGCAGTAATTTAACTACTTTAGCCGGTATTACCATATACGAGAGTACATAATTGGTGCATAAGTATTGAATAAAATATCAGTGAAGTAGTCATGTACTGCCATAGTTCAAGATTACTAATCCCCCATTCTTTCGAACTAGCATCTTTTTGATAACTCAAACAATCAGGCTTTACATGAGCGGGTATTCTTTATCTAGTTATTTTTTATTTGTTCTCGCCAGATGCTTTTCAACTTTAGTAAAGCTATCGCTGCATTCAATGCAAATATCTTCGAAATCAAAGTATGAAGGAGCACTTACAAACTGTTTCCAGTTATCTACAGCTCTACCTCTATCTGACCTTCCCAATTCAAGCATTGCTTCACTACAACATCAATAATATGAAAGCGAGTTTGAGATTCGTTGAAGTCAGCGTTTTGTTCTTTTAGTTTGTCAATCAAAGACTTTAAGAGGTCTCGTGCTTCATGAAGAGAGTTTTTTATCATAATAAAACCATTACCCGTTGAGATTACCCTAGTTACTATACGAAGTTGCGATGGCAACAACTAAGTTCAACAATAATATTTTATCAATCAAAATGTAATATGAATAGATATGTATACAGAGTGTGTTCAATAAATGGGATCGAATCTTGTATTTTCCCTCGTGGTATCTCAATACCTTAAATTCCTTGTATTCATTAATCTAGTGAAGCGGATAACCATTTTTGTATTCGTTCTTCATTGGAATTCATTTTGGTTTAATGAATTCATTAAACCAAAATGAATTCCAATGAATTAGTGATAAAGGTTACAAATTTACCTAGTTCACTTCCCAAAGGTAACTAATGGAAAGTTATCGAAGGTAGTTTTACCTCAGTACTAAGTCGCATGTTTTTTTTGTAACTATCTGATTTTAATTTGTTTATTTTTATAGTTTTTTGTTTTGTAAACTTTATAGTTTATTTATTATCTAGGATTTAGGGGCTAAATGCTTTAGTCCTCACTTCCGGCAATTGCACTAGTATTGAGACAAGATATTTTTATTCACATGAAAAAACCAAGTTTGTTTTCGAAGAAGAGCAAGGGATAACTTACTTTACAACAGCATGTTGATACTCTTGAGACTGTTACATCGGAGGGGAATTGGACTTGAGTCTTCTAAAGTGATTGCGAACGGTATTGGAGAGGCTCGAACTTTTGCTTGGTGTCATCGAACTAGGCACTATGAAGATTATGAGCTTTAAAACTCAGATCTTACTAGATAAGTTTATTTACTGGGGACAGTATTATTTCTCCAAACTATGGAAATATTGATGTAAAAAAAAGACTGGTATCCAAATTTATGCTCAAATACCAGTAGTTTAACGAATTCTGGATTAAGCAATGCTATTATTAGAAACGGAACGATTCATTCTTGAGACAACCTTTGCATTAAACCCATATCCGGTTGATGCGCCAATCATGACACTTGAGCAATGTTTACCGTATTTAAAGCTGATGATTGAAAATGATAAAGCTGTTTACACCATGCGAAGGGATACTGCTCAGCTTCGAATATCCGACTTTTCTTATTCGGACTATGAGGAAGAAGGGAAGGGAAAAGGGGCTATTACTCTTCTTCTCCAATATACAGACTCAAGAGCTTCTAATCCGTCATTCGGGCATATGGAAACAGGCTTGACACGCACAGTGGTAAAAGAAGATGGTGAAGGGCTATCAGTAACAGCTCACTTTACTATTGAAATCAACCCTATTAACGAGGCCATGCCAACTGTTCATAATGCTGTTCTTGAGGAAGTTGGGGGAATAACCAAAACGGTGATTAATAGTGCCCTTACTTCGATGTTAAGAGAGTGCACAAACTTTGAGTTTAGAGATGAAAATACTGGGCGTACGAAAAAGTGTCGTCCACAAGTAAAAATTGATACTAATGCTGGGCAAAAACTCGAAGATATCATGAAGAAAGGAAAGATTTCTGGCTTCAGTGCCGTAAAGTATAAAGCAGAAAACAAGATGGACGAAGAAGGTGAGTTAGAGATACAACAAGAAGCTATCATCATCAAGTCCCCCCGAAAGCGTGGGCAACCAGCTATTGATTTGATTAAGAAGGTTGCAAAATTAACTAATGCCCAGAACTACTCCCGCTTGATGGTTCGTTATCAAGATGCAAATAATAAGCAAAAGTCTCTAAACATAAGTACTCGTGAGGAAGACTTTGCCGATGGACTCTTCGGGAAGTCGGAGAGAATTATCCTAGGCGATAACATTCAGCAATGTGAGCCAGAAATCCACGAAGAACTCCGTGGGAAGATGGTTAACTACTTAATGAAGATGTAAGAATGAGCAAATGATAGTATTCGATAAGCTGTTCAAACCACTGGATTATATCCGTATCAATCACGCTGAAAAGTTGTGGTTTGATGTGGTACTTCCTGCCATATTGGCAATCGTGTGCGCAGCTTGTTTGTATGTTCTTCCTAAACCAGTGGCTTTGATAGGTAAAGATGGCATCATCTCACTCGTTAACGGGATTCTCCAAATATTGTCGGGTTTTTACATAGCTTCGATGGCTGCTGTTGCCACATTCCAGAAAGAAGGAATGGATGAGCAGATGGAGGGCATTCCACCAAAAATTAGAGTGAAAAAACGTGGTAAGACTGTCGACAAGCTTTTGTCCCGAAGAGAGTTTTTGACATACCTGTTTGGTTACTTAGCTTTCATGAGTATTTTTATGTATTTCGTAGGTGGTTTTGTCCAGTTAACAAGCGGAAACATTGCGATATTAACTTCTGAAATGGCAGATTGGTTTAAATACATTCTTGTTGCCTTGTATATGTTCGTTGTATTTAACATTTTGTGTACTACTATTTTGGGGATGCACTTTATGATTGATAAAATCCATAGGCCGAAGTCAAAGTTAATCGACAAAAATGAAGAATAATGAGAGGTCTCAGTGAGGCTTGTTCTCTGTGTAGTCTAAGATAATCTATCAGGCTTACTGTCTTTTACATCAATATTTGCCCTCACCATACTTAATTTAATTCGCATTTTTCTACTTTAACTAATGTTCAATGTGGAGTTGTTAATATCTTTTTCAAAAGCATTCAATATGTTGTCAAACCTAAGAATCCCTTCTGATAGCGTTATTTCTTTGTCTTTTAGTTGTTTCTTTACTTGGTAGACTTGTCTCTGGATCAACTTCACTGAGTCCTTAAGTTGAACTTGGTTATAGGCTTCGGTATAGCCATTAATGTCGGCGAAAGCGAGATCAATATAGGTATCTATAGAAGAGAGGTGTGTATGACCTGTCCATTGTTGCAATTGCATTTTAAATTTTTGAGTATTAAGTAAATTCTCCCTAAATTTATCAGCTGAGTTTATTTCTTTATGCTGCAATATAATCTCAATCAATTTATTGGTGATGAACGCATGGCGGTATAGGTGGGCGTGAAGTTCACCTTCAATGTTCAACTCTCTCTTCCATTGATTCATTTGATTGATAAATGTGTCACTAGAGATTTTTTGCCCTGTAGTCAATGATACAAATAAATAGCCATGATCACTTTTTTTTCCAATGGTACGCTTTATCACCTTTTTTCTTACTTTGTTAATGTATTCCTTGATTGTGGCCAGTAGTGCGTGAGTGACGGGAATGCTGCGAGCTTTGTTGCCTTGCTTCTTTAATGTAGTTAACCTCAGCTGCGGGTTGCTATCTGATACAGTGGCACGCTTAACATCGTCAATGGTTATATATAAGATTTCGTTGATACGAGCCCCGAGCTGCTCTAGGCACTGGTAAAACGCAATATCGCGAAGGCGCTTTTCTCTATTTTCTTGATTTATTATATGTTCCCATACCTTTAGAGCTGCTGCTTCACTAACGGGGAAGCGCTTTTTAACTGCATCTTTAGATGGTATGCAGCTATGAGTTGTGACCTTCTTTTCAATTTTACGTTTATGTCCTTCAATCGGTATTTTGTGCGACTTTATTTGTACTGTAATGGCGTCCTCTTTCCGTATACCAATGAAATTATCAAGATCATGGCAGTGTTGCACGAACTGTAAAAAGTCGAGACAGCGATGTGCGATATCACGTACTCGATTATTGCTGCGTTTTAGTTCACCAATATTATCACGCTCACTTTGCAGCCCCTGAACGAATAATCTAAAGGTTGAATCTGTTAATTGACTGAATTGAAGTTGGTTTTTAAAGCAAAAATGAACCAAGTGAATGATTTGATTTGCAAAAGCTTTCAATGTCCCACCACCAAGCTTTCGGGACTTCCCTTCTCTTAATTGCTTGTGCATGTACATATTTGCTTCGAAGCATGGCATACCATTATCGTAGGTAATAAACGGTGTGTCGTTGGCATCTACAACTTTCAGCTTATTATCGAGTGGTGAGTAGTAATCCCAACATTCAAAGCTCTTCAATAGTGATACTGGCATTTATAGACCTTACTTTTGTAAAGCTGAGCTTTGCTTCAACAACTTTATTTACATGTGTGAACTTTTCCTGTCGTTGCTGAACGGTGTCTGTTGAGTGTGCTATTTCTTTGAGTTCTCCGCGTAGTTCATTTATCAGCATACTCAGAAGGAAGTTCGTTTCTTTTAAGGTATCTCTCTCAGCCTTTAATACATCTATGTTATGACGTAATCTAGCCTTTGTATCCTTTAGTGACTTACTCCCCATGATAGCGCCTTCTATCGCATCTTTGGCATTGATACGAAGTTCATCAATCTCAGTAAAGCCACGGTCTAGTAATGACTCAGAATTGGCTTTAAATGTGTTAAGTGAACATAAGCTGATATGGCGCTCGTTATTTTCATACTTTGCTAATTTAGCTTGAGTCTTTAATGCTGTTGCTAGATTAGCGTCATCTTTAAATGAAGTAGGATATTTAATCACCTCAAGCAATAGAGCTTTTGTTTCGATAACTTTTTGTTGGTTTTTTTGTAATGCCATGACACTGCCTTTAATCCAATTCCTTGATTTGTAGGGTCAATGAGAAGTCGTTTATTTTCCTATCACCTTGATAAACTGAAAAAAACTCAGGCTCTAAACTGATTACATGATCATTGAGTAATTCTAAAATATAGGACTCTAGCTGCTCTTGCTCTTGTAATATCTCAATTTTAGGGAGGGTTTGGTAATCATCTTCGTCACCATAAATAGTAACTGCGTCCTTTATGCTGTTTAACGAGATATCAGAGGCGTTAACTCCGTAACGTGTTGCTATCAACTTACGTAAGCAGTCTATATTTTCTAGCTTGTTACTTTCCATTGCATCTCGTAAATAGCTCGCTTTTACACCATTTAATACTGCTCCCGATTCATTTTCAGTAATATAATGGTGCAAGTGTTCTATATCCGTATGCCCCAACATCCACCTTAAGGAGTCAAGCCCATCGAAGCCTTTTGACCAAAAAAATACCATTGCAAAAAATCGTCTTAATTGGTGCTGACGTACGTAATATCGACGTATATCCCCTCCGCCAAAATTAACTAATGGCGTTTCAAAAAAATCGCAGACAGTATCTAAATGTATGTTGTAGCTATTTTCATTACATTGCTCAATCATCATGGTGTGAGTGTGTATAAAGTTAAATAACGCCAATGGGCTGCGATTGCATTTTTCCTTTGTTATGGCTTGATTAAATTGCTCTAGTTTCCATATTAAGATAGCAAAAGACCGAGGAATAGGGCGCTTGATAGTGGCATTACGTTCTAATTTACCGCCATCACCAGACTTTTTTAATTTCGCTTTGAGGAAAAATTCGTTCTGTTGACCTTTTATGCTAGCGGGATCAACATTTGGTTCGAGGTTGCCGTGACTTTTCAGGCTTACCAATTCATTTTGACGTTTTGCCATAATGATGCCTGTTAATACCTGAATACAACCTATGAGCACACTATAGAGGTTGAGTAAGCTTGGATTTTTACGACGCAGTGTGAATACATTATCCGTAGTGGAGCTTGGGAAGTTAATTTCCTTCACGTTTGATACATTCAACTCTGGTGCTATTAACTCAAGAGCTTGTGTTCGTAAGTATTCTTGTCGCTCACTTGAGCTGACTATAGAGGGCTGTCCTTTATATTGAGAATGGATGTAATTGGGGTTGGAGTAAGGTTTGGTACTTTTCGTTTGTAGCTCTTTAACTACTGACAAAACGGAGTTGAGGATAAGGTCTTGATTATCCTTCGTAAACTCATACGTTTGTCTGGTGAGATCAAAGACCATTTTTACTGGTAATGTTTTGAATCTACCTGCGTTTTTTATAGTAGCATGTTGCTGGATGCGTTTAAGGTTGACGTCTTTTAGGGCATGGACTGGACATTGGCTCACCCCTTCTTTATCCCGAAAACTATGCAACAAAGGTAACTCTTTAAGTAGCTGAAGTAATCGGGCTTCACTAACTCCTTTTGAGGTGTCGGAGTGAGGTACTGCATTGTATTCAGTATTGGTATTTTCGGGTTGGAGTCTAAGCTCATTAATAACTGGGAATAGCATTGGTAAAGGAAGGATTTTACCGTCATAGAGGTACGGTGAAAGTGAAGCTTGATTTCCTGAAGTGTTAGATATTTTGAATTCACCATTCTTATTTTGATAATAACCAATACGGTGAAGCCAACAGCATGCTTTAATACGCTCGGAGAGTGACAAGCCAAGGGTCTGTTCATCAGGGGTTAAATGACGGGTGATGTAAGGGTACTTCGCAGCAAAGTATTTAGCATTGTTATTACTGACGCTGGGAATATGCTCGCGTAATAATGCCGTTACACGCTTATTATGTTCATACAATCCATCGACGATGCTTCCTACCCTAGCTAGCTTAACAAATACATCTAATAGAAATTCTTGAGTCAATCCAGATAAATGCAGCTCTGATAGTTTTAGATGTGTGCTATGTAGTAATAGTGTATTTATCAGTGCTCTGACACTACTTATTTTTGTATATAACGTACTTCCTTTAACTCGTTTTCCACCATTGTAGCGAGGGTTATCGACGGCAGTCATCCAGTACTTAAATGCTAACAGTAAAGGTGAATGGCTTGGGTCTGTTAAGGGGTAGCCATCATCTAGCACAACAGCTTGCCAATCGAAAGTGAGATAAAATGGTTTTTTTCCTTCACCTCTATTGATTACAATTTGCCAGACAGGGGCTTTGAAATCAGAGCATAACCAGTATGGTTTATGGTCATCGTAATCATACAGTCCGGTAAATTCATTTGTCGTAATGCGTAATGCCCTAAAGTCGCCTCTAGCAATAGAGGTATGATGCATCTCAATTAACTCTTCTTTAGTCATTTTTGACAAGGCTTTATCACCATTAGCAATGGCATCAATTAATTTTAGCGACATAATAAGCTCTCCTTAAAAAGAGCAAGCGGCAGAGGGTTCGCCAATGCATTGCTATATAACGCTTCACATTCTTTATCACCGTTATAGAGTTTTCTATTGTCTCCTGTGGTCGAAAATTGACAGAGGATAAATTCAGCGACCTCAATCCATTTTTCTACCTCAGGTTTAAAAGTATCATCAATATGAGCATTAGTAGTTACTTGCTGTAACGCAATCAACACTTGAAATAATGGTGTTGAAAGCGTGAACACAAGCTCATTAATTTTATCTGTAGTGGTGAGACATGCCTGCTCTTTTGCTTCGATTAAATGATCATGCAAGATGCCTAATCCATGGTTATCTAGAAATTCAGCTAGCTTGCGTTCATCAAAATCAAGGGCATCAAACAAGTATGGTGAGTCTTTCAATGCTTCATAGATTATTGCATTCTGGAACTGGCGAACCCATCGGGTATTGAAAAAATCCATAAGTGGGGCGGGAAGGTACTTACCTAACAGTTTAGTGTCTACATTGGCATGCCCTAGCGCCTCAGAAACTGCCCGTAAAGAGCGGGTCTCAAGGTAAATCTGTAATCCTCGGCTTTTTCTAATTGCGCGAGGGGTGACTATTTGCGCTAAGGCGTGAGCCTCGCTCTGTATCAGTAAGCGATTAATAACAGTGGGATGAATTCGGGTTATTTGTGAGAATTCTTTGAGGCTCTGTGTGAAAGGCAATCGTGGGGGGGTAGGGTCAAAAGATGCTAAGGCTAATTTTTGGTGGTAACGTCTATTTTCGGTTAATGAATCACCAAGCCTTTCATAAAGTCTTGGTTCTTTGGTCGCACTAGAGCATGACAGCAACATGAAGTGGTAGTCATTATTCCCCCATTTTTTCAATGTCTCTCTTGAGAAAGCTGTATGTTCAATCAATGCTTCGACTAGGGATTTAGAGTAAGAGTTTAAAATTATCTCTTGCTGCGCCAATAATGCCCCTTTCCTGTTTTTTAATGATTGAATGAGCCACTGTTTACCGCTTTGAAAAAAGCCAACTTGATTGCCGTGCTTATCGAATAACCTCCATTGGTCTAACCAAGCAGGGGTGATCTTAGGGTGTTCCAATATCAACAATGCAACAAACGCATTCAATGTTTCCAGTGTCGGGAGGTTGAGCTCCTCTGCTAGCGTTGCACTCTGTCCATAGTAGCCTAAAAAATATAGGTAATTACTCGTTGCGTGAACCCCATGATGATAAAAAGTTGCTACCGTATTCGTGAGGTGGCGAGCTCCTATAGGAAAACCTTTCGGGAGCGTTCCTTTTTTGGGGAGAGGTTTAACTCTTCCGTTCTTTATGTAATTTACATTTCGTTGATGACGTTGCTTAACACACTCGACTATTGAATGGCTTTTAATTCGAATATGTTTGAGGTCTTGGTTTAACCGATGATGGATGACTTCAAGTGCTTGGTCATCTTTTATTGTGAGCGGTATATTGACTAACCAGCGTTGTATTTCGGCCTCGGACATCCCACCACCAACACTAATACTATGTTGGTTATTTTTCGGTTCTCGCCATTCAGGAATAATAAATTCGGTGTAAGGGGGAGGGAATACACCAGATTCAATAAAGCATTGAGTAAAGGTGGTTATCATTTTCCGCCACTGTATTATCGAAATTTTAGCATCATTATTTTTGATCTGCTGTGCCATAAGATAATTGAGCATCACCTCTTCCATTAATCTTACAGAGTAATGCGGCTTTAATTGATGTTCTAATTGAGCTGGGGTTGAGCAATGCATTGGTAGTAAGTTAAGTAGAGTGAACAATTGGGTCGAGGTGTTTTGTAACCTTGTGGCTTTTTGTGTTTTGGCATAGTTACAAATTGTCTTGTGGATGATATTCGTCATTTCAGCACCAAAGCCGTCTCGAAATGGTGCAAGGTGTAAGTTAAACTGTTTACCCTCCTTGCTTTGGCATGTCCACCCGCTGTAGTAGTCTAAAATTGCTTCATCGATAGGTTGGGTATTAAAACGTTGCTTACAATGCAACATGTCGCCAGTTGGTTTACTTAGAGATATTGAAATTGGTGTTATGGTCAATGAGCTTTTTTTTGCTAGTGCGGTAAAGCATTTCTTAAACCCCCTTATTTTCTGGTATTGGGCTGCCTTGCCTAGCTCGATGATGTCAGAACAGATAAAGCCTGTAAGCGACTGTAGTTGGTTATTTAGCTTTTCTTCACTATTTAAAATGTCTAAGCCTGTATAATTTGATTCGCATTCCGTGAGAGTGATGAATAGCGAATAAATATTCAAGTAGGAGTGGAATTTGTTTGGTACTACTTCATGAAGTATCTGCTTGAGTTCATTTCTAAATGATGGCGAAAGCACTGCTTCAAGTTTTGGGTATTTCTCTAGTTGCTTTACATTCACTACTAAACTCCAGTGACAGTTGTAGTCTTTATTAATTTTTGACCATGATCAGTTGTCTTTCAAGGCGGTTTGTTTTTAATTTTTTTTTATTAACAATTGCTTAATTTGTTTTGACGAATTTCTTCTTTTGGGGAAAGTTGTGAGATGCCGGAGTTTGAGCGCAAGGTGCTTGATTCATTACGAGAGCCACTAGAGTCGGGCGAGATCATTATCTCCCGTGCTGCGGGCAAGACTCGTTTTCCTGCGCGTTTTCAATTGGTCGGTGCACTTAACCCAAGTCCAACGGGTTATTACGAAGGTAACCAGGCGCGCGCCAACCCACAGATCATCCTGCGTTACCTCAATCGCTTATCTGGGCCCTTGCTGGATAGGTTCGATATGTCATTGGAGATACCTCTGTTGCCAAAAGGAATGTTGGCCGAAGGCGGTGATCGCGGTGAAACCACTCAAGTAGTTAAGCAAAGGGTTAGGCAGGCGCGAGAGTTAATGCTATCTCGCAACCATAAATCGAATGCACTGTTAGGTAGCCGAGAAATTGAGAAGTATTGCCCACTGCGACGCGAAGATGCTGAGTTTCTTGAGACAGCACTACATCGCTTGGGTTTATCGATTCGTGCTTATCATCGAATTATTAAGGTGGCACGAACCATTGCCGACCTTGACGGTAACGAGCAGATCGAAAAGAAACATCTATCAGAAGCGCTAGGCTATCGCGCGATGGATCGCTTGCTGAAACAACTCACGGCTCAAGCTGTCTAGCAAGCAGAAAAAGCCTGCTTAGATGAAGTGACCCCGTAAAGT
>NZ_JBFRJZ010000017.1:0-18715 GCF_041469125.1 Vibrio sp. 10N.286.51.E5
CTAATCCGCGATGAACCAAAAAAAAGCCGCGCTATAAAAGCGCGGCACCTTGGGCTCGGTTAAAGGGGGTTTCTTTTTTTAGTATTTTACATTCTCTATTTTTGTTATTCGGTTGCTTCGCTATTCCTGTGCTTTCAGTTTTAGACGCATCGCGTGCAGTACTGGCTCGGTGTAACCGCTCGGCTGAGCACAGCCTTCGAATACCAACTGACACGCCGCTGAAAATGCAATGCTGTTTTCAAAATCAGGCGCCATGTTACGGTAACTCGGGTCGCCAGCGTTTTGCTCATCCACCACTGCGGCCATACGCTTCATGGTTTTCATTACCTGAGCTTCCTCGCAAATGCCGTGACGTAACCAGTTCGCAATATGCTGGCTTGAAATACGCAGCGTCGCTCGGTCTTCCATTAACCCTACATCGTTAATATCAGGTACCTTCGAACAACCAACGCCTTGGTCAATCCAACGAACCACATAACCCAAAATACCTTGGGTGTTGTTATCCAGTTCACTTTGAATATCTTGCGCGGTAAGCTTTTGATCGCCCAGTAACGGGATAGTAAGAATATCATCGACATTGGCTCTCACTCGCTCACGAAGCTCTTTCTGACGGCTTGGTACACTCACCTTATGATAGTGCAGCGCGTGCAAAGTCGCGGCGGTTGGAGAAGGAACCCAAGCGGTATTGGCACCCGCTTGTGGATGTCCGATTTTCGCGTCCATCATCTTCGCCATATTATCCGGCTCTGGCCACATACCTTTACCAATCTGGGCTTTACCTTGCAGGCCACAAGCTAAGCCAAGATCAACGTTTTGATCTTCGTATGCGCCAATCCAAGTCATGGTTTTCAGCTGTGTTTTAGGAGCGAATGGTCCCGCTTCCATACTGGTGTGAATCTCATCACCCGTTCGGTCTAAGAAACCTGTGTTGATGAACACAACACGATCTTTAGCTGCTCGAATACATTCTTTAAGGTTAACCGAAGTACGACGCTCTTCGTCCATGATGCCAACTTTGATCGTGAATCGATCTAGCCCTAATGCATCTTCAATGCGACCAAACAGCTCATTGGTGAACGCGACTTCTTCAGGACCATGCATCTTAGGTTTTACAATATTGATGCTGTTCGCGGTCGAGTTTTGGTAAGCACTGTTGCCTTTTAAATCATGCATCGCGATTAGCGAAGTGATCATGCCATCCATAATGCCTTCAGGCACTTCATTGCCTTGAGCATCAATAATGGCAGGGTTGGTCATCAGGTGGCCGACATTACGGATGAACAACATGCTGCGGCCTTTTAGTGAAATCTCACCACCCGTCACGCTGGTGTATTGGCGATCTGGGTTAAGGTTACGAACAATGGTTTTGCCGTTTTTCTCTAGTGATTCTTGTAGATCACCTTTCATCAAACCTAACCAGTTACGGTAAGCCAATGCTTTGTCTTCACCATCAACTGCAGCAACCGAGTCTTCGCAATCCATAATGGTTGTTAGAGCGGCTTCGACTAATACATCTTTAATTCCCGCCACATCGACGCTACCAATCGGTGCGCTCGGGTCAATTTGAATTTCGATGTGCAGATTATTGTGTTTAAGAAGAATGCACGAAGGGGAACTTGCGTCACCTTGATAGCCAATGAACTGGTCGCTATCAATGAGAGTGACTTCTTCGCCGTTATCGAGTGTCGCTATTAATTTATTGCCGATGCTAGCGTTACTGATGCTGTATTTGGTGACGTCTTTATGGGAGACGCCGTTTAATGGCGCTGCGTCATCAAGGAACTCGCGAGCATAAGTCACTACTTTAGCGCCACGGGCTGGGTTAAAGCTTCCGCCCTTTTCCGCGCCATCACTTTCACTGATCACGTCCGTTCCGTAGAGCGCATCATATAGGCTGCCCCAACGCGCATTGGCTGCGTTAAGTGCAAAACGTGCGTTCATGATTGGCACCACAAGCTGCGGCCCTGCTTGTGTTGCGATCTCAGGCTCTACGCTCGCTGTCGTCACTTGAAAGTCATCGCCTTCAGGAACCAAATAACCGATCTGCTGTAAGAACTGTTTGTACTCCACAGGATCTAGCGTTTGCCCAGCACGCTCTTGGTGCCAAACGTCAATTTGATGTTGAAGATCTTCACGCTTGATAAGCAATGCGCGATTTTTTGGAGCCAAATCTTCAAGGATGGTTGCAAATGATTGCCAAAAGTCTTCAGCGACAATGCCTGTTCCAGGAATCACCTGCTCATTAATTAATTGGTAGAGGGTGCTATCAATGTTCAAGCTTCCCTGTTGAATACGACTGCTCATAAAATCTCTCTCAAACTAATTTATGGCTACTCAATAAATTTTCGTGACTAGCTCAAATTTACTTTACTGACTTAAACTTACTTAACGGACATGAATTTAGCTAATTTATGCCGGTTATATTGGATATTCATATAAAAAATACCCTAAAAACTGTGTTATTCCGTTACTCCACTCTCGATTTCGTTAGCGACACTTTTAATCAAACGACGCATCCACTGGTGGTCTGGATTGGTTTGTAACAATGGACTCCACGCCATCTTCACCTCAAAGGGTTCAATCGCAAATGGCGCAGGCTTGATCAACAATCTAGGGTTATTGCGCTGCAGTTGAGCGGCTTTGGTAGGAATAGTCAGGATCAGGTTCTTCTGTTGTGCGAAGAGAATCGCCGACAAGTAGTGTCGCGTAAACACCGTGATGTTACGGGTTTTACCAATGCGCATTAGTGCTTCATCTATCCAACCAAGCTTTTGTGCTTCGCTTGGGTTTATCCCGACTCCCGTTCCCATACCAGTCTTACTTACCCAAATATGTTGCGCCTTTAAATAAGACAAAATATCGAAATTGTCGGCTATCGGGTTGTCACAACTAAAGAGGCAAGAAAACCCGTCGTGCCAAAGGCTCATCTGGTGAAACGACTGAGGAATATCGTCAAATCGGTTGATAATTATATCAACGGTACCTTGCTCTACATCCTGATAGCTCACATCACTTGGCGTCATTATATCCAGTCGTATTTTCGGTGCTATCTCGCTCAGTTTTTTCAATAGCGGCTGAATAATGGTCGACTCTGCATAGTCACTCGCCATGATACGAAACACGCGTTCACTGTCTTCTGCATTAAACTCTGTGGTCGGCTGCAGTGTCTTCTCTACATTCGCCAAGATGTTTCGAATCAGTGGCTGCAACTTGTGCGCGCGTTCGGTCGGTATCATCCCTTCACTTGTTCTCACTAATAGCGGGTCTTCAAACAGATCACGCAATCGGCGAAGGCCATTACTCATGGCTGGTTGAGTAATACCCAATTGATTTGCTGCTCGTGTAACGTTTCTTTCACGTAGCAACATGTCTAAATACACAAGCAAATTAAGGTCTATACGAGCAATATTCATAAGAAAAATACCGAATATAATAACTATAAATTAACAAAATTATCACACACATGATTATTATTTGTCCATGGTTAGATTTAATCCAAATCAAATGACCTCGCCAAATTGGCCAACATGTCCACGTGAAACTAAGGAATAGTTATGTCGCAAATTACACAAGATATCGAAATGATTGAAGTTGCAAAAAGCGCTGCTGGTGCTCCATGGGATGCAATTAACCCTGAATCTGCTGCTCGTATGCGAGCTCAAAACAAATTCAAAACAGGTCTGGATATTGCACAATACACGGCAGATATCATGCGTGCAGACATGGCGGCTTACGACGAAGACAGCTCTCAATACACTCAGTCTCTGGGTTGTTGGCATGGTTTCATCGGCCAACAAAAACTGATTTCTATTAAGAAGCACTTTGATGGCAAGACTGACCGTCGTTACCTATACCTTTCTGGTTGGATGGTTGCTGCACTTCGCTCTGATTTTGGTCCACTTCCAGACCAATCTATGCATGAGAAAACATCCGTTGCAGGCTTAGTAGAAGAACTATACACATTTCTGCGCCAAGCTGATGCACGTGAACTGGGTGGTTTATTCCGTGAGCTAGACGCTGCACGTGAAGCGGGCGACGTTAACCAACAAGACCTTATCCAAGACAAAATCGACAATCACGTAACACACGTGGTGCCAATCATCGCCGATATCGATGCAGGTTTTGGTAACGCAGAAGCGACCTACCTAATGGCTAAGCAGATGATTGAAGCAGGCGCATGTTGTCTACAAATTGAAAACCAAGTTGCCGATGAGAAGCAATGTGGTCACCAAGACGGCAAAGTAACGGTTCCACACGCTGACTTCCACGCAAAACTTCGCGCACTTCGTTACGCTTTCCTTGAACTAGGCATCGACAACGGCGTTATTGTTGCTCGTACCGATTCTCAAGGTGCTGGCCTAACAAAAGAAATCGCAGTAGTGAAAGAGCCGGGCGACCAAGGTGATATCTACAACTCATACCTAGATGTTGAAGAGATCGATGTTGCAGATATGGCAGAAGGCGACGTTTGCTTTAACCGTGACGGCAAGCTAGTTCGACCTAAGCGTCTACCTTCAGGCTTATACCAATTCCGCCAAGGTACTGGTGAAGACCGTTGTGTATTCGACTGTATTGAAGCAATCAACGCGGGTGCTGACCTACTATGGATTGAGACTGAGAAGCCACACATCGGTCAAATCAAAGAGATGATGGACGGCGTACGTGAAGTTCACCCTAATGCGAAGCTGGTTTACAACAACTCTCCATCATTCAACTGGACGCTAAACTTCCGCCAACAAGCATACGATGCGATGGTAGCAGAAGGTAAAGATGTTTCAGCTTACGACCGTGCAAGCCTAATGAGCGCGGAATACGATGAAACTGAACTGTCTGCAAGCGCTGACGAGAAGATCCGTACATTCCAAGCAGACGCATCACGTGAAGCGGGTATTTTCCACCACTTGATTACGCTACCGACTTACCACACTGCTGCGCTGTCTACTGACAACCTAGCGAAAGAGTACTTCGGCGACCAAGGCATGTTAGGTTACGTTGCGAATGTTCAGCGTAAAGAAATCCGCCAAGGCATCGCATGTGTTAAACACCAAAACATGTCTGGTTCTGACATGGGTGATGACCACAAAGAGTACTTTGCTGGTGAGAACGCACTAAAAGCTGCAGGTGAAGCGAATACATCGAACCAATTTGATTAATCGCTAACGCTAAAGCCTCCCCCGTCCTTCTCTCTTACTTAGGTAAGATCCGGGGGAAGGCTTTGAGATAAAGCTTGTACTGCCAGCTTTATCTCAAAGCCTCAGATTTGTGTTCCACACCACGGTTAACCGAACAACTTCTGTTTAAGCTAACTGTATACATATTTGTTCAGATTCCTATTTGTTGAGAGTGCCTATGACTTCAATACCTACACACCTACAAGATGCAAAAACACTGTTATCAGAGAATGGTTTCGCGACGGGTGATACTTGGTATCACGGCACATCTTCAGCTTTATTGGCTTCGATTCAAGGCCAAGGTTTAAAACGTTCTGGAGACAAAGCGCTCAACGAAGCAGCTTCAAAAACTATGGCAACCATCGGCAACAACTATACCGAATCGGTTGAGCCAGTGTTTCTCACTCAGAGTAAAGAACTGGCGTACTACTGGGCTCAACAAACCGTTCGTGAGCGAGGCGTTCGATTCGAAGGTGAAGAACAACCTATCGTACTAGCGGTAAACCTATCTGAAAAGCAACGCACCAAAATAAGACCGGACGTAGGCGCAATGAGTCTATTGATGATGAGTGTGGGCGAGCAATTCATGTCTCATCTCACTGAAATTTATCAAGCCAACAACATTGCAGGCCCCGACATCGAGCTTCGCACTGCCGATCGCATGGACTACCTCAATAAACTCGGTATGGCCTACATTGATGAAGACATCAGCCGTGCTTGTGTTCAGGAGTTAGCTGAGCCCGAGTTGGCCGACTGAAAACGTTCAACAAATCAGTCTTCTTAAAAACAAAAATGGCTCCCAACACGGAGCCATTTTTATTTGCTATCAGCCTATCTCACAAGACACTGGCACATCTAGATTATGAGCACAGAAGACCTTTCTGTGCAGGTTGCGTCATTTCGATGTCACCTTGTAGAGAACGGTAAACGATGGTGTTCCACACTTCACCATTATCCATTTCAAACTCAATTGCGTAATTCAAACCCGCGACAACCTGAGTTCGAACACTCAAGATCTGCTTGAGCTCAGCTGAAGTGTTCATTTGGCTAAGAACTGCGTTTAAAGCTTGCTTGGCTTCTGGTGTTATCTCACTTTTCGACCAACCACCCGTCAGGTTTTTAGTGCTGCAGATGGGGTTCGCATTCTCTTGCGGTTGAGTTGGTACTTCTGATTTCTGACTACACCCAGCTAACGCCACGACACTAAACAAGGTTGCTGTTCCAAGTAATGATGTTAATCGTACGTTCTTCATAAATTCTCTCTACCTCAATCATTTACGAGGGATTACTCGCAATAATGTTTCATATGCAGGTAAGCTTAAACCTCGAATGTCATCACTTCATCAGAGATTATGGTGTAACTACTCTATAAACACAGGAGATTGTCAGGAAAACAAGCCGAGCACTGGAGCACTGCTTTTATCCACCTGATATTTAAATCAATAGAATGGGTAGCGAAGGAATAAGCGAGTATAAGACAGATATAATGCATCAGTTAATTACATATCTCACACCAAACACATTCACGCTGTAATTAATAAGATGAGCTCATGTTGATTTGGATTATGATATTGGTTCAAAAAATAGATATTTGAGATTATTTTATAAATTCAAAAGTTTATGCTCGACTTAATCATGTCTGATTTTAAAACTGTGATCCAACCCTACAAGTTGTTGATAATAATGTATTTTGTTCATCTTTGAATTCATTCAAATATGGAAAATCTTTATTGTTGAGGGTGAGTGCAAGTAGTAAAATCTCGCCCGATTATGCAACTTACCTCTCACACCATGGACACAAGTAAAGTTACGATTGGCTCTCTCAAAGTAACGTAACTTCAAACACATACCTAAAATCAGTGTCCTATAGATAGTGCAGATCAAATAAAAATAATTATATAAACCTAGGCTAGGTTAAACATGAAATTAACGTCGTCTTTAGGCTCACTGTTGGCTAGCAGTCTGTCTATCGAAATAAAACAGCGAGCGCTGATAGAGCTCGTCATCAACACTTATCAGCCACATGAGCGCACTGAGCTTTTTCAAAACGTGACTGAATATCGTAGAAGCCAGTTAGAATTGCTTTTCCCAGAGCATCAAAACAAAAGCTACTCTGTATTGTTTGAGGTGATGGACTACCGCGATCTAATTCTGCGCTATCCAAATACACTATCTGCAGAAATTGCTCTTCTAGAACAGGCTGTAGGGCAGTGCTATATGCATTGGCTAGATTTCTGGTGTGAGTGTGAAATTGCTGCGATCAAAGCAAAATCTCCATTAAATCCAAGCTCCATTTCTCATGTCGACCTCCCTATCAATGACAGTGCTTATTACGGTGCGATCATCGAACAGATAGAACATGAGCCACTTTTGGTACAAACACCGAGTCACCCACAAAGAATGCCAATCAGCGATGCCATTGCTTTAAGCAATCTCGAGGTGTTCATCAAGAGCGAGAAATGGTTTGAGATGCTGCCTTTATTACACCTTTCTCAGGCAGGTAAGCATTTTATTCTGCTCAAGCATCCAGTCGATGAAGCCTTTCCAACACTGGTTTCCTCTGCGCTGATTCAAGACTGGTCTAAGAATGACACTTGGCTAAGTTACGCACCGCCGTTCAGCAATGAGCAATGGCAATACTGTTTACCCAATTACGGCTACGATGAACTCGCAGGGTTACAACTTTTCACACCGCCTACACTGTCAAAATGTTACTCTCTCCCAGAATTTGACCAACAATTCCAGTTACAATTGTCCGACAAAGATGCCCTGTGTGAGGTGTTACGTCTGACAGTCAGTGGCAATACCCAACAAAAGCTCTATTTCCTCTACCTTTCTCAAAAAGAGCTGATGAGTGTGTTACACCAAATAGGCTATAAGATTGGCTTCACTATTATCGAGCAACCTTTCATGCTTCAGTTTTATCAAACCATTGATTCCAATGCATACTTCCATTCTGGATATTGCGAATTAAATGACGATGGCACGACAATTTATCGTGGATTCTGGAATTTTGAGATGATGGTAAAAGCGTTCAATAATGTCGATTTTCGAAGCTACAAACGCGCAGTGCGAGAAAGCAGAAAGTCATTAGAAAAGTCGCGCTCGGCAGGAAAAACTAGCTCGGTGAAAAAGGATGAACATGTTTGATTTCGGCCTAGAGGCGATCATCTATGCAAAAGCAATCACACTGCTTGCAACCGTGGCTGTGGTTGTCATGTGGTTGTTCTATTACTGCTATCGCCTGAAACAGAAGAACGAAGTGATCGCAGGGACACACCATGCCCCTTACATCGCGTATTCGATCTGCATTGTTGCGTGGATCAGCAGTAACGCTTATTTCCATACCGACTTATTACCGGAACTTGGGGCCTCGGCCGCCGTGTTCGCCGCAAAGTTTGCCAACCTCGCCTCGTTCTTTGCGTTTGCCTTTGCCTATTACTTCTCGTGCAAACTCGCCGCTGAACAACGTAATGGTAAGGTTCATGTGTGGCAGCAAGCCATTTTCGTCACCCTGACCGTCTACTCCTTCTTTATCAATTTAAGTCCGGGGTTAACCGTTGAACACGTCACCATTGCAGGCCCAAGCCAGTTCGTGATTGAGTTTGGCCCGCATACGCCGTACTTCTTTATTGGGATGATTAGCTTTGTAGTGCTAACACTACTCAACCTGGTGGCCATGCGCGCCAACAGCAGCAAGCTAACTTTAGCCAAAACCAACTATATGATCGCCGGCATTTTAGTCTTCATGCTGTCTACTGCGACGATCCACCTAGGCATGACCTACTTCTTGCGTGATTTCTCGCTCACTTGGCTGCCACCAGCTTTGTCGATAAGTGAAATGTTGTTCGTTGGCTATGCCCTGCTGACCTCGCGCTTCTACAGCGTGAAATACCTGGCGTACATGAGCCTAAATGCGATGTTGGTTTGTGCTATTTTGGTGATCCCTTTTGGCGCGATATTTATCCCGCTGACAGACGACAGTCAATGGCTTGTTGCTATCCCAATCTGCGCGATTATCGGCATCACGTGGCATGTTCTCTACAAGCGCGTAAGCCACTACGCCTCGTTCTTTGTCTACGGAAACAAGAAAACGCCAGTACAACAGATCCTCTCACTAGAAGACGATTTCAAGCTGTCGATTGATGATGCAATGCGTCGATTAGGTAGCCTATTGCAGATTCCCGAAGACAAGTTGCGTCTGGTGAACAGCAACTACAACGAAACCTTCTACGAAGATTACCTGTCTACCAACAAGTCCGTTTTAGTGTTCGATGAGCTGTCTCAGGAGCTTGATTACACCGCACCAGCCAAGCGCTCGATAAAAGCCCTATATGACAAGATGAGCTCAAACGACACCGCTTTGGTGATGCCTTTATTTGGTCAGGGGAAATCGGTCACGCACTTATTGGTCTCATCACATAAGAGCAACGATAAGATGTTCTCTAACGAAGAGATCTCTGCACTGCAAACCTTGTTAACTCGTGTACAAAGCACCATTGAAGCCGATAGACGCATTCGCCAAAGTCGCGCGCTTGCTAATTCTATCGCACACGAAATGCGTAACCCGCTGGCTCAAGTGCAGCTGCATTTTGAGGTGTTAAAACAGCACATTGATAACCAAGCCCCAGCTAAACAAATCCTAAAGGATATTGAGAATGGCCAAGCGGCGATTCAACGCGGGCGACAACTGATTGATATCATCCTGCGCGAAGTCAGTGACAGTACGCCTGAACACGGCCCTGTGGCCATGACCTCTATCCACAAAGCCGTAGATCAAGCCGTAAGCCATTATGGCTTTGAGAACGAGAAGATCATTGAGCGAATTCGTTTACCACAACATGCTGATTTTGTGGCAAAGCTGAATGAAACCTTATTCAACTTCGTCATTTTCAACCTGATACGTAATGCAATCTATTACTTTGATTCTTATCCAGAAAGCCAAATTGAGATCAGCACCAACACCGGACCGTACGAGAACGTTCTAATATTCCGAGATACCGGCCCCGGCATTGACGAAGCCATTACACATAAAATTTTTGATGATTTCTTCTCTTACCAAAAAAGCGGTGGTAGCGGCCTAGGGCTCGGTTATTGCCAACGAGTGATGCGTTCATTTGGCGGCCGAGTTGAGTGCCACTCTAAACTTGGGGAGTTTACTGAGTTCCACCTGTACTTCCCGGTGGTACCCAATGCCCCCAAAGCAGACGCACTTCGTACGCCTTACTTCGATGATTGGAAAGGTAATCAAACCGCAACTGAAAACAAAACCAACGCTGAAGCTAAGCCAGATAACCAAGCAGAAACGCAAAGTTCAGAACCAACAAGTACGCTAACCCCAGAGAATCATTTGGCTCCAACCGTGCTTATCGTCGATGACAAAGAGGTACAACGCACGCTTGTTCAGATGTACCTGAGTCGACTTGGTGTAAATAGCTTGCAAGCCAAAAACGGTGAGAATGCCGTCGAGCTGTTCAAAACACACAAGGTCGATTTGATCTTAATGGACGTACAAATGCCGATAATGAATGGTTTTGACGCAAGCCAAATCATCAAGGCACGCTCACCTCAAACACCAATCATTGCTTTGTCTGGCGAATCAGGACAACACGAGTTAGATATGATCAGCAAACTGATGGATGGTCGCTTAGAGAAGCCAACCTCTTTGAAGGCACTGCAACGCGTGCTCGATAACTGGCTAGAGAAAGGCTGTGCCTCAAATGCTTCCAAAGAAACCGAAGATGAAGAGTAGATGCAGGAAAACACGAATCGCAATTTAGCCAGTTGATTACTGTTTGTCTCATTACATTGCTTTAATTATTCATCAAAAAGCCAGCCGAACAAGGCTGGCTCTATCAGAACTAAACGCTCTAATTAATCTAAAAGTGAACGAACATAATCAGCGATTTCTTGGTTTTGGCAATGCTCAAAGAAGCATTGTTGGAAACGCTCGCTGCCAACCGCTGTTTTCACTAGATCTTGGTCGATAGCTCTCAGAGAATCAATAAAGTTATCTTTTACCACCGCCGCTTTCACTTCATTCAAAATTGCTGCATTACGTTGCTGTGGTTCTGCACGCTCTAGTGGATACCCATTACCACGCTCGCCTGTGAACGCTTTTTCAAAGATATAACGAATGTTGAGTTCACCTGCCCAGCCAAAGCCTTTAGCAAAAGCGAGAGCGAGAGCATTACCGTTGTTAATTTGGTTAAACAAGAAAGCATCTGATGGCTCTAGGCAGTAACCACAAACCACCCCCGGATGCAGGTTCAGTGACATCAAAGCACCTTGGCCAGTGCCACATCCTGTCACAACAAAGTCAACAGCCTTTGAGTTAATCAGAATACTCGCCATGATACCGAGATGGATATACGTTAAGTGGTGATCATTCTCGTCGGTCATACCTAAGTTGAAAACATCGTGACCAATGCCACCCGCCACTGACTCTAGTTCAGCTGCAACCATGGCATTTTTACCAGCCTGACTGTTTTCCATCATTAAAGCGATTTTCATTTATCTTCTCCTGCAAAATTGCTGAAAATTCAATATTTAGAATAAAAAACCAATTAGCGTGCTAACCAACCACCGTCAACAGCGATGGTGTAGCCGTTAATGTAGTCCGATGCTGATGATGCTAAGAACACACAAGGGCCTACGATGTCTTGCGGTTTGCCCCAACGTTCAGCCGGAATGCGCTCAAGGATCGCTTGATTGCGTACGGCATCTTCACGCAGAGCTTGAGTATTGTTCGTTTCCATATAACCGGGGGCTATAGCATTCACATTGATGTTGTCGCGCGCCCATTCGTTCGCCATCGCACGTGTCACTCCCATCACTGCACTTTTTGAAGCCGTATAAGAAGGAACTCGAATGCCACCCTGGAATGACAGCATCGATGCAATGTTAATGATCTTTCCACCAGTACGTTGAGCCTTAAACTGCTTTGCAACCGCCTGAGACATAAAGAACACAGTCTTGGTGTTCACATTCATTACGTCATCCCAATCTTGTTCTGAGAACTCAATAGCATCTTGGCGGCGAATAATTCCGGCATTGTTCACGAGGATGTCGACTTGGCCAAACTCAGCCAAAGTGCGCTCTATAATCCCTGGAATGCACGCTTGGTCGAGAAGGTCAGCACGAACGTTTAGGAACGTATGGCCTGCTGCATTCATTTTCTCAATAGTCTCTTCAGGCTCTGTACGGTTAACACCGACAACTCTGCAACCTGCTTCTGCTAGGCCTAATGCAATACCTTGCCCAAGCCCGGTGTTACAGCCCGTCACTATCGCTACTTTCCCTTCCAGATTGAATGACTCTAAGATCATGCTCGCTTCCTCAATTACATTGGATTCATTGCGTATTATTATTACCAATAATTAAATCATACAATAAGATGTAAATGCGAGAGCGACGTTCTAGAAGTTCGATCTTGAACCAAAATCCGTCTTACACGTTGAAACGAGCACAACAAAATGAATGGATGGGATAATGATTTGAAGAGGAGTAAATCTGTAACCGATGAGGAATAGAGAGCCTGAAGATTCTTTAAATCAGATAATTTTGGATTATGACAACAATTCCATGATTTATAAGGCAAAAAGGTTTATACATAATAATGTGTTATCTAATCGACTAATTCATCATGACGCTCAAAGAAATCCTAAAAATTCCCAATGTCCGCTACTTCTTGATGTTCAGAAGCAGCTACTTTGCGCGTTTTTACTACCCTATATTCACCTTACTTTATTTAGATTACGGCTTGAGCCTGTCTCAATTCGCCATGCTCAACGTAGTTTGGGCGGCGACAATCGTGCTTGCAGAAGTGCCATCAGGGGCGTTCGCCGATACCTTAGGTCGCAAAAAACTTGTAGTGCTGTCTTCGATTGTGATGTTCATTGAGATCGCCATGATCGCACTTGTGCCAACCGGAGACGCTAACTTGGTGTTCATGGTATTTTTGATTAACCGGATACTCAGCGGGCTAGCAATGGCATTAGCAAGTGGTGCTGATGAAGCATTGGCTTACGACACCTTAAAAGAACAAGGCAATGAAGAGTTGTGGCCGAGAGTGTTACAAATCCAGCTCCGTATCGCCTCTAGTGTCGGTATCTTTGTCACCTTGATCGGTGCAGCGATGTACGATGTGAATTTCATGGCGAACATCTTTAATGCTCTTGGACTAGTCGAACCGGAAAGCACCAAAGACCTGATGCGTATTCCTGTATTCGCCACGCTATTGGTCGCGTTGCTCGCTATTTATGCCGCAGTAAACATGCGCGAAGAAAAGAAGGTGATACCAAATGGTCAAACGAAGTTAGCAACGACCATCGCCAGCCTCAAGTTAACCGCTGATACAGGTAAGTGGGTACTCGCTACGCCCTACGTGCTTTTCATACTGCTCTACTACAGCCTGTTCGAACACACATCGCGCATGTTCCTCACTATGAACAGCCAATACTATCTTGCCATAGATATTCCAATTATTTACTTCGGTTTTATTGGCGCGGGAATCAGCCTATTAAAAATCATTTTAGCGGGCCAAAGCCGTAGACTGGCAGAAAGTATCGAGCCGAAAACCTTTATTATCGTCATGGGCTTAGCAAGTATCGCTACCTACTATTGGATCAGTTTGGGTTGGTCAATCTATGGAGTGATTCCAGCACTGGTGCTTATCTTTATCATCATGACGATGAACATTTTTATCAGTTACCACCTGAACAAAAAGACCGAGTCGCATAACCGTGCCACCGTTCTTAGCTTTAAAGGTTTGATGTTTAACCTCGGTTATGGGCTGATCGGTATTTTGTATGCTTACTACTACAAATTGGTTTCTAATAATTACTCCGAGCAAGAGATAGAGCAAAACCTCGCGTTCTTGGCGTCGCTATCTTCGTTCTGCTATTACTTCGCCTTTCTGTTCGTAATAATCAGCGGGTGGTTCTACTTTAAAAACAAGAAGACACCGATCTTTTAAATTTCAGTGCCATGCCAAATCGGAGCAAAGGTGAAGCTCTGCTCATAAAAAGACCGCTTTCACTTCTCAGCTGGTAATTTTTTGTTAACATAATCATTAAATTACCTCACACACGGAAGCGCCATGTCTTTTAGTTGGATCGCCTTTACCCTGCTTGCTGCCTTTAGCCAATCTTGGCGCAATGCCTTTCAAAGTAAATTAAGTGGCACCATGAGCGTGGCTGGCGTAACGTTAGCGCGATTTATTTGGGCTAGCCCTATCGCCCTTATTTACCTCTGCGCCCTCTATCAATGGCAGCCAGTCTCCGCACCGGATTTTTCGGGTGAGTTTGTTTTCTATATTGTTGCTGCCGCCATCATGCAGATCCTCGCGACCGGCTTAATGGTGATGCTGTTCAAGCTCGAAAACTATGCGATAGGCGCAGGCTTAGCCAAGTGTGAAGCCCCCGTATCTGCTATGCTATCCGTATTGTTTTTTGGTACTGCTTTGACACTAACAGGTTGGGTCGGCGTACTTATTGGTACTTTAGGCGTGCTAATCATGAGTAGCGCTTCTGGCTGGCGAAGCTTGTCCCCGAAAGTGTTCTTATTAGGTATGGCGTGTAGTACTGCTTTTGCTTTAACATCTCTTTGGGTACGGGAAGCAAGTTTGAGCATAGGGTTGCCCTTCCCTCATAGCGCTGCTTGGGTGCTGTTCCTCGTCATTTCCCTTCAGACAGTGATTATCTGTACGTATCTCTTTTTCAGAGAACGCGACACGCTGCGCCTGATATTCAAGAAGTCGAAACTAGTCATCATGACAAGCTTAGCGAGTGTTATCGGTTCTCTGGGTTGGTTTAGCGCGATGTCGCTTCAAGCCGTGCCGTACGTAAAGACACTCGGGCAAGTCGAAGTGATCTTCATGGTGTTGATATCCTATTTCTGGTTAGGGCAAAGCATCGCGCGCAAAGACATTCTTGCGCTCATCTTGCTTTCTATCGCAGCAGTATTGGTTATGTGGCAGTGACGAGCTCGTTAATATGACTAGGACAAATTGAAGTCATATTGCGACCGTTTGTTTTCGCTTGATATAACGCTTTGTCGGCTCGGCTAATAAACCCATTCCAACTCTCATGCGGGTGAAGCTGAGCAACACCAAAACTCGATGTCAGAAACATCTCATTCCCTTGCACGGCTGAGATCTCTGAAATAGATAATCGCAGCTTACAAGCAATAGCCTGTGCTTGTAGGAAATTAACATTGGGCAATAAAATCATTATCTCGTCTCCGCCAAAACGAAACGCACTGGCTGTTGGCGATGTTTTGATTGCACTTTGAACCATTTCAGCAAAAGACTTGATCACGAGATCACCCACAATGTGTCCGTGTTGGTCATTGATCGACTTAAAGTTATCAATATCCATCATAATGGCACTAACAGGTGCAGTCCCCGCCTGCTTCATGACGACTGGAACCATTTCATCTAAAGCTCTGCGGTTTCCAAGTGCCGTTAGAGGATCGCTGTAGGACAGCTCGTGAATAGAACTAAGCAACCTTGCGTTAATCAGCCAAAGCATTGTAAAGCTCATCGACACAATAAGAACGATGCTCACTAAAAAGGCAAGTTGATGAATGAGAGTGGCCGCCATGAAATCCTGGAGCTCAGTTGAAAATAGCGTCACCACAACTCGAAAAACCATAAACCCGCCATATATCGTAAATGACAAGGCCATCATCCGAATACCTAGAGTCAAGTCATCACGCCGGCCCTTTAATACCGCAAAGGCAGTGCAAAGAGTCACAAAAGCCAGATATAAACTAATGAGGATAATTCGAGCCTTTATGGAAGGCTCATAGAACGTGAAGTAAATAAAACATGGCAAAAGAGCCAACATCATTAGACTACTGAGGTAGGTGCATTTGAGAGAGTATTCTCGAAACAGACATAAGCTATACAAGGCGAGATGAAAACCAAGCGCAATGACCATATTGGCACCAATAACGGTGACCCAATCAGGGAACTCCCCTCTTAGGCTCAACATCAACGGCCCAGTTCCGATAACAAATATTGAAATGGAAAAGATTGAAAGCCCTTTAATGGACTGTTGAGTGAATTGAAATAACAACAAGCCAATACAGTAAATGAAAGAGAACAAAATAATAATAAAATTAAGTGTTCTCATATCCAGCGAAAAACCATCCATGATTTTCTATCTTCCATACGCAACCAAATTTCAACATGGTCAATAATCATGCAAACCACAAAAACATTCACCATGTGAATCTTTTTATTTTATAAAAAAAGGGGGTAGATCACATATGCGGAGATTTTTATCGCATCACTGAATCTACAGGCTTCTGCACTCGTTACTTGGTTGAATGACGACTGTCTGGCATTATGCGCCCAAGAAATCTCTAGGGCTGTTGACCTTAGTTATTATACAGCAAAGAATGAACGAAGGTAGTCAGTGGTAGAAAACAGCCAACAATTAAGTGACCGTTACGACGAACATGGTTACTTTGTTATCAGAAATTATTTCAATGAAGCTCAAATTGCATCGCTTAGAAAAGTCGTGCTGAAATTTCATGAATCATGGAAAGCAGACAACGAAGAATTCTATAAAGAAGAAGCATTTAACTCGTCTTTAATTACGGGAAGCGAGTATTTGCCTGCCGACGATAGAAGCGTGCTTTTCGACTTCATCAGCTCGAAACAAGTGATGGATGTGGTTGATGCGGTGATTCCGAACAAGCCGGCATTCATGAATACACAGCTGTTTTTCAACCCAGTAAACCCGCAGCAAAAAGACTTCTGGCATCGTGACTGTCAATACGACTACGACATTGATGACCAGATGAAAGTCATCATGGAAACCCAAGTATTGCATCTGCGAGTGCCCCTTTTTGATGAGCCCGGCATGGAACTTATCCCCGGCACGCACAAACGTTGGGATAACGAAGAAGAGTACAATGTTCGCCAAGAAGAAAACGGCAAAGTGAGCAGCGATGACATCTCTGGTGGTAAGCAGATACCGTTAGCCGCAGGTGACTTATTGGTGTTTTCAGCGGATATGATCCACCGAGGCCGATATGGCTTGGATCGTTTGGCTTTGGATATTTTGATCTTCGATTCGGCGGCAGACTATGTCGACTACGTTGATGACGACTGTTTACCGACGCCAGCTATGTTAAGCAATATTAGCGACCCAAGGTTGTTTATGAACACGCTACACTTAAAATCAATGCAGTACTCATAATCCATAAAGGTGCCCAAACTATGACTGACACTAAGCAAAATACCCGAATTAGCCAGTTCCGTTTCGGTCAGCCAAAAGAATCTCTCAAGTTAGAACATGTCGCTTTAGGGGTACTAGACAAAGATAAAGTTCGCGTACAAATTGAAGCGACTAACATCAACCCTAGTGATCTGTTGTCGATTTATGGTGTGGGCCAATACAAACATAGCCATCAGCCGCCGAGAGTACCGGGATTTGAAGCGGTAGGAAGGATTGTAGAATCCAGCAGTGCTGAGTTTATAGTGAATCAACGAGTGCTTGTGGCAACCAGTGGAACATGGCAGAACTATGTCGATGTATCACCAGATGATCTGTTCCAAATTCCTCAACATTTAGACAATGGCTACGCCTGTCAGTTGTACATTAATGCGCTAACCGCATGGGTGCTAACGACAGAAATAGCCAAGCTGACCCAAGAGGATGTGTTGATCATCAACGCGGGCAGTTCAGCCATCGGTAAGATCTTCTCCCAGTTATCAGCATCACTCGGCTTCAACATCATTGTCGTTACATCACAGCAGACACAATACCCTGCCACTTCCTGTTGGGTGATAGATGCGAACGCTGATCTAGTTTCTCAAATTAAGGCATTAGGCTTGCCTATGCCAACCGTTGCCTTTGATGCGATTGGCGGCTCACCCGGAACCGATCTTGTTCACACCCTTGGCAACAACGGGCGCTTTATCAACTATGGGACGCTGTCGTTGGATTTTTACGAGCCACGCTTCTTTGAGTACGCGAAAAACCAACACATCGATTTCAGCACCTTCTTCTTGCGTTATTGGGAGGAAGCAGAAGGTAAAGATGTTCGCCGTGATAAGTTCACGACCATGCTAGATCACTTCATCACAAACGACATTCAGCTCGACGTTGACCGCTATCTACCATTCGATGAAGTGCAAACCGCGATTGATCTCATTGAATCGAAAACCACACGCCTAGAGGGCAAGATCATCTTACTGCCACAGTAAGTGAGAGTTGGACGATATATACCTTGTTTATTTCAACAGGCAAGACGTTCAACAGCTTACAAGCGTGCTTGTTAATACACCATCGCTTAGGAAGTTTGATTAAAGAAATCGAAGATTGAAAAGATAGCGAAGAGTTGTGGTGCATTTCTCCATAACTTAAGTGGTTACGAGATGGTCATGAATCACATTTATTTGAAACATCAATTAGTTATATCATTAGAAATATGATACTGATCACCCATAAGATAACCTCGATTCTATATGGTAGCGTCATACTTAAAACCACGATGTGAACATACTTAGGTTCTGTCGCAAAGTTTGA
>NZ_JBFRJZ010000018.1:0-42572 GCF_041469125.1 Vibrio sp. 10N.286.51.E5
GGCGCACCATAAAAAAGCCCCACCTATAGTGGGGCAAAACTTCCATCGCTTATAGTTATAGTGATAATTCTGTTGTTCTATTCGATTATCTAACCTGCGTTTCAGTTAGTGTGTAAAGGTATCTAATCGCTTAAATACCACACGTAAATCGTCGATTAACCGAAGTCACCGTTTACGTAACCTTTAGTACGATCATCTTTTGGTTCACTGAAGATAACGCTGGTTTCGTTATGCTCTACAAGCTCTCCCATTAGGAAGAAAGCCGTGCGGTCTGAGATACGACGCGCTTGCTGCATTGAGTGCGTTACGATAACGATAGTGAAGTCTTTCTTCAGATCTTCCATCAATTCTTCAATCTTGTGTGTCGCGATTGGGTCTAGAGCCGATGTTGGTTCATCCATCAGGATTACATCTGGTTCCATTGCAATGGTACGTGCGATACATAGACGCTGTTGTTGACCACCAGACAGACCAAATGCATGCGCTTTAAGACGGTCTTTTACTTCATCCCACAGTGCAGCACTGCGTAGCGAGCGCTCAACCACTTCATCGATGTGTTTTTTGTCTTTGATACCTTGAGCACGTAGGCCGTATGCCACGTTCTCGTAGATGCTCATTGGGAACGGGTTTGGCTTTTGGAATACCATGCCTACGCGGATACGTAGGTCAGCGACATCGATATTACCGTAGATGTCAGTGCCATCCATATCCAGCTTACCCTTAATCGTAACGCCTTCAATTAGGTCATTCATGCGGTTCAAACAACGCAATAGTGTTGATTTACCACAGCCAGACGGGCCAATCAGAGCAGTAACCTGGCGAGTTGGAATTGGCAGGTTGATAGATTTAAGCGCTTGGTTGTCGCCGTAAAACAGATCTAGGTTCTCAATATCAAATTTATTCATGTTCGTAATCTCTAAATTCTTAAATTCGTGTCTAACTTGATGCTTTCTTTATCACGGGGGCTCGCTTTATTTATGAGCCAGCTAATGAGCTTAGTAAGTTGCCGTGTTGAAGCGTCTCGCAATCAGTTTTGTAACCATGTTGATCAAGAGAACCAGTACGATTAGGACTGTCGCCGTGCCGTAGGCTTGGTTCCACTCATCGATAGTAAATAGCTCTGTTGTCAGCTTATATAGGTGAACCGTTAGTGTACGGCCAGAATCGAATACCGACTCAGGAACACGTGCCACCATACCTGCTGTTAAAAATACAGGTGCTGATTCGCCAATTACACGACCAATACTAAGAATGACCGAAGTTAAGATACCTGGCATTGCGCTTGGTAAGATCAAACGCCAGATAGTGTAGATTTTTGAAGCGCCAAGGCCGTATGAGCCTT
The DNA here is from genome assembly GCF_041469125.1 of Vibrio sp. 10N.286.51.E5. Taxonomy (NCBI): domain Bacteria; kingdom Pseudomonadati; phylum Pseudomonadota; class Gammaproteobacteria; order Vibrionales; family Vibrionaceae; genus Vibrio; species Vibrio sp. 10N.286.51.E5. The sequence goes on from NZ_JBFRJZ010000018.1 coordinate 1,343, forward strand.
CGCGGTAAGTTTGTGGCACTGCCATCAATGCTTCTTCTGTAGTACGAATGATTACAGGAAGAATCAGGATACTTAGCGTTAGTGCACCCGACAGAATCGAGAAGCCAAGACCAAGAATCGAAACAAAGAAGGTCATACCGAACAGACCAAAGATGATCGATGGGATACCAGCTAACGACTCAGTACAGAATCGAATCACTTTCACCAATCGGCTACCTACTTTCGCATATTCAGTTAAGTATATCGCCGTCATGATGCCCAGTGGCGCGGCTACCGCAATCGATGCGATTACCATGTAGATCGTGGCAATGATCATTGGGAAAATACCACGTTCTTCACCAGTACGAGTGTAATCGTCAGTGATGAAGTTCCAATCTACGTATTGCAGACCGTTCGATAGGATGTACCAAATAATCCAGAATAAGAAACCAACGGTTACAGCTGCAGCTGCCCAGATAAAACCTTTTAGGATGTTATCTTTGGTTTGACGTGCTTGTTTTAGTTTTACGCGATCCATATTACTTATCCTCGCCTACTTCGCTTTTTCACGGTTAAGATAAAGTAGAGCACCATTTAACATCATGATGAACACTAGAAGTACAACACCTGTTGCGTACAGTGCGTTAGCGTGAACGCCACTTGCGTAAGACATTTCAATTGCAATGTTTGCTGTTAGCGTACGAGCAGAGTCCAAAATGCCTTCTGGCATTGCTGGCGCGTTACCCATAACCATGATGATTGCCATCGTTTCGCCAAGTGCGCGGCCGATACCCAAAATCACACCAGTCATAATGCCTGAACGTGCAGCAGGAACGAGTAGCTTAAAAATCGTGTAGATTTTCGAAGCACCCAGTGCAAGTGAACCTTCTTTGTATGTGCGAGGTACAGCACGAATCGAAGTTTCAGAAACCGTGATAACGGTAGGAAGAATCATGATACCCAGAACAATGATACCCGCCAGGATAGTGTTACCCGCTGGTACTTGGAAAACGTTCTGAATCATTGGAACGATAATTACTAGACCGAAGAAGCCGTAAACTACCGACGGGATACCCGCTAGAAGCTCAACTGCTGGTCGAATAATATCTGCAAGACGCTTTGGAGCAATCTCAGCAATAAAAATAGCGGTTAATACACCAACTGGTACACCAACAACTACAGCTCCAAGTGTCGAAACAATCGATGCAACAATCATAGTTGCAACACCGAATAGAGCTGGAGGTAACCAGTCAACACCCAGAACGATGCCAGAAACACCGGCCTCTTGGAATGCAGGGATACTCTCTGCAACGATAAAGTAAGCGATAACGGCTAGTGATACGATGCCGATTACAGCACTCGATAAGAACAAGCCGTGGAAGATTCTTTCTCTCCAGTCGATGCGCTTCTTAGCACGTAGACTTGGCTTGTTGATTTGAGTCGCTTCAGTATTCATAAGCTTTTCACTATTTGCGATGGTCATATATAAAATCTCAAACTTTGTGGCTCAATAAGAGCTCGAAATAAACAAAGTTGAAAGAAAAGGCTCAGCCTAAAGCAGGCTGAGCAATAATTAAGATTGAGTCAGTTAAGATTAGTTAACTGTGATGTAGCCTTTCTTACCAGCGATAGCTTGAGCTTCATCTGCAACCATCCAATCTAGGAATTGTTGAGTTTCAGCTGTTGGAGCGCCTGCTTTGTAAAGAACTAGGAATGGACGAGCAACTTTGTAAGAACCGTTCTTAACGTTGTCTACAGTCGCAGCAGCGCCGTCGATAGTTAGAGCTTGAACAGATTCGTCAACTGTACCTAGAGAGATAAAGCCGATAGCGTATGGGTTGCTTGCTACAGAAACTTTAAGTGCGCCGTTACCGTTTGCAACTTGTGCACGTTGAGAGATAGCCGATACTTTCTTATCGCCAATCTTCTTCTTAAGCTTCATGATGTCTTCGAATGCACCACGTGTACCTGATGCAGTATCACGAGTGATTGCTACGATTGGCTTGTCAGCACCGCCAACATCTTTCCAGTTAGTGATGTCGCCTTTGTAGATTGAAGTGATTTGCTCAGCAGTAAGAGCAGATACTTCGTTGTTCGGGTTAACAACAACTGCGATACCGTCACGAGCGATAACTAGCTCTTTCAGGTCAGCTGTTTTCTCTTCTTCTTTTAGGTCACGAGAAGAGATACCAAGGTCAGCACTTCCATTTTTTGCTGCTTTGATGCCTGCAGAAGAACCTGGTGCTTGAATTTCGATGAACACTGGTTCGCCTTTATTCATGTAGGTTTCTGCAAAAACTTCAACCAGTGGAGAAGCACTGTTAGAGCCAACTACAGAGATAGTTTCTTTAGCTGAAGCTGTATTCACTGTTAGAGCGCCTAGTAGTGCGATTGCACCGATAACTGTCTTTTTCATCACAAATTTCCTTTAGTGGCGTTATTGCCGTAATGTTTTGCTTGAACGAGGCCTACTTTAGAATCCGAATGTGACAGTTGTGTTTCACTTAATTGAAGCCTATATGACAACTACAAATTAATGGATAATTTCTCTCCTACTCGATGAATTGATAGTCGCGCCCCCATCAGATGCAGTTAGTGAATGCAGGTCTCACCATCGTTTGAGCACCAAAAAGCTAGATTTCCTTCCCTATTTATATCGAATACTAACCAATATATTTCTCTATTTATCAATCAATTAGCCCTAACACGATGGATAAAAAGATCCACCTTTATCGCCATTTAGAACAATAAACAACCATCTATATCAAATACCTATCGCATATAACGAAATCAAAGCCGTTATTGATTGAATTGTCAGTCTCATTAGTTAGAATCGCCAATTAATTCTAATAATAATAATTCTCATCTATTTGTTTTATTCAAGAAGGACATTACATGCGCCAACTTCTCAGTGGCTTATCAATCAAAATACAAATTCTTATACCCGTACTATTTTCCGTCGTTTTACTTTTAGCCGGTGTCATTATCGGTAGTGAAAAGCTAGAAAGTGCATTCAAAGATGTATCAGTAGCGACCGACCAATTAATCTTACATAAAGAAGAACTAAGCGAAATCGTCGACAACAGCTATGGCATGCGCATCAAAGCGATTTACAGTCTATTCAATGCTGATGACGTAAAAACACTGGTTGAAACACTAAACCAAAAACGCGACCAAAATACTCGCCTACTGAATTCATTAGACACAGTGCCAGGCATGCAAGATGAAGTGGCCGCGATGAACAAAGCGATGAATCACTATGTCGATTTTTCTCGCACCACCATGCTTCCTCTATTAAGAGCGAAACACGGCGATGCATCACTCTCGTCAGATTTTGAAAACCGCTACCAGATCGCAATCGACCAATACCGACATGCGGGTAATGAAATGGTGCAAGCGATCAACACTCTGTCTAAGAAGCTGAACTTGCTTGCCACTCAAGAAGTCGACATCAACGGCCAGCAACACGCTAGCACACTGACTACTGCGACCATTGCACTGTTGGTGATCCTGTCTGTAGCACTAATTATCAGTTGGACGCTGGCTGGCATCATTGTTAAGCCGATCAGCAACATTCAAGAAACCATGCGAGAAGTAGCAAAAGGTAATTTGTTGGTTAAAGCAGAAGAGTATGGCGACAACGAAATCTCACGCCTAGCGCAAGACGTAAACCAGTCTGTTGAACAATTGCGTGACACGGTAAGCTCGCTGTCTCGAATCAGTATCGAAGTGGCTTCTGCGTCGACAGAATTAGCGGCTGTAATGACACAATCGAGCGTTAACTCAGACCAAGAGAAGCAAGAGGTGGAGCAAGTCGCTTCTGCTGTGAACCAACTTGAAAGTACTGCATCGCACGTTAATGAGAATGCAGTACAAGCTGACTCAGCGTCTAAGCAAGCTGACGAAATGGCAACACACAGCATGAGCTTGTTTAATGAAAGCAACAAAGCAAACGAACAGATGGCGATTCAGCTAAGCGAAGCTGCAAATGTTGTGGGTACGCTAAAAGAGCACTCTGAACAGATTGGTAAAGTGATTGAGGTGATTCAAAGTATCTCTGAACAAACTAACCTGTTGGCGCTTAACGCAGCAATTGAAGCCGCTCGCGCGGGTGAAAGCGGTCGTGGTTTCGCAGTGGTTGCTGATGAAGTTCGAATGCTAGCGGCACGTACACAAGATTCAACCAAAGAGATCCAAACCATCATAGAAGGTTTGCAGGTTCAATCCGGTAACGCGAATGAAAGCATGAGCAGCTCACTGGCTATGCTGGAACACAACCAAACTCTTGCAGGTGAAGTAAGCGCGGCGCTTTCAGGCATTGCTAACTCGGTAACGGACATGACTGAGATTAATACTCAGGTTGCCTCTGCCGCTGAAGAGCAAAGCCAAGTAACCTCAGACATCAACCGTAATATCTCAAATATCTACAGCTTAGTAAGCCAAAACGTAACCGGCATTACTCAAGCCGCTGCAGCAAGCCACGAGCTATCTAACCTAGCAGAACAACAGAAGCAGCAGTTGGATTACTTTAAGGTATAGGCTTCAAGGTACGAAGTTCAAGGCAAACAGATTCAGGCTGTATGCTCTTTAGAACTCGCCGATAAACAAAAAGCCAGCCATCATGGCTGGTTTTTCGCTTTTAGACACTACTGGCGAGATTCAGCCGCTCGAATTCTTTCAATCGCTTCTACCCTTCTAAGCTGTTCTGGTAGGAAATGTTCAGTCCTAAGTTGCGCAATCTTCTCTTGTTGTTCGGTTTTTGATAGGAATGAATCTTTCAAGACATCATTTCGTTCTGCGAAGTAGACCTCTAACGAGTCTTCAAAGGCCGCTCTTTGTTTATCAAGTGCTTCAAGTCTCTGGGTTGCTTCTTCACCGACAAGTTCGCTTCTCTTTAAGTATTTACCCTGTTCATCGAGACCTTCAGAGCTAGAGAGCTGTTGGAGTAACACCTGATTCTGGTGACTCGACTGAACATAATCAGGTTGCTCAGATAGATAGGATTCGAGTCTTTGTTGGTATTCTTCATCCTCTAATCCCTCCTGTTTCAGAAGTAACTTTTCTAAGGCGATTTCTCTCATTCTGTTGTCGTGCGTAAACAGAATACTTATCTCGCTCTCACTGAAAAACTGAGCTTGGAGGTCAAGGAGCGCTTGATTGAGTGCACGTAGATCATCAGCGGAAATGGATGTGGTACCGAACTGCACGTCCAACGATGTCAGTGCCGACTTATACTCAAGATATTTGGCAAACAGTGCTTCATCAACCACGGTTGTTGATGCTTGTTCGTGGTGTTTCGCCACGTTGTCTCGAATATCTTCAAGGGTTAATTCTGCATTACCTGACACGAAATATTCCATCATGTCTTTTGCTGATGCGTTATCGATGTCGGTATCTTGCTGAGAGGTGACTTTCAATGAGGAGACGCGTTGTTCGTCGTCAGTATGTGTATATTGATTATTTAGATATAAAAAGACCGCCGCTGTGCTCATCAGGGCTATCGTGGTTATCGACAAAATGGCGGTCTTTTTCATCATACTTCCCTTGTTTTCTTGTTAAACGGCTTTGCAGACTACAAGCCAGCCAACTTCAATCGATTGGCATGCTGACGATATAGAGTTACAGGATCTGTCTCAAACAAGTGGTGAATTCCCAATAACCCATTAATCTCATCTAGGTGGTTCATTTTGTAATCATCACCAATCACTTTGCCCAAATGCGCGCTGCATGCTCCTACTAAGCCATCATTAGGTTCGTTGAAGGCTAAGCCTAGGATTGTCATCGCTCCGTCGGTAGGATCAAGAAGGTTGGTAAAAGTGGAAGACCCTGTCCATGAATAGTAATAAACGCCGTTACTTGCTTGCCACTCACCATCGCCACACTCAGACGTCGGAACGCCCTCAGGGTAAAACTGGTTGAAGGCTAGCGAGCCTTCTGTGGTCAATGCTTCAAGAGAAGCGAGGCCGTCTTGGTCGAGATCCGTTCCACCAGATAAAAGGTTAATCAGTGTCGTTAATCCACCTGCTAATTTAACCGCGATACCTTCTGTGACAGAGCCTTCAGATACGTTCCCTCGAACGAGATCAGCGACCTTAGAACCTTTATGTACACCGCCAATACTGGTCACTGAAGCAACAAGATCAGGTCGAACTGACGCAACATAACGAGCCGTAGGCCCACCGTGGCTATGACCAACCAGATTCACCTTACTTGCTCCTGTTGCAGCTAACAGCGTTTCAACTTGGCTGAGTAACTGTTCACCACGGACCTCTGAACTGTTGGTTGCAGAGATCTGAGCGACATATACGTTCGCGCCATCTTTGGTTAGGGATTCAGGTACGCCATAGAAATAGTCAACGCCCGCTAATGTATCGAAACCAAACAGACCATGTACCAACATAATGGGGTATTTCGTTTCAGTGTATCCGCTGGCTTCTAATGCTGATGCGCTCGTTCCGGCATATACGCCAAAACTGGATAGGCAGGCTATCGTCCAAATTAATATCTTTTTCAATGCTCTTTCCTTAAACAGATTAGACCTCTGATGAGTAAAAGAACCGTAGATGATGATTTTATAAAACAGAAAGTAACGACTTCATATTTGTGATGGCGAACTTGAATTAAACAGGTGCGATGAACATCAGGCAAACAGAATCAGGAGAAAAAACATAAGCAATTGATTAAATTAACATTTAACTAAGGTTGATGAGATTGTTCTTTCAATATCCCGACTCAAATATCAATTCAACATTCTCAATAAACCAAAATTATTCGACAAATAACCGTTTGGAAACAGGTATTTTTCAACCAAAAACTCGTTGATAACTTGATGCTTATTCCATTAACGACACACCATAACCCTGAATATATTGACGCTAATTATTGATTTTAGATATAGGTCGTACCAGTTATTTACTTATCCACTTATCCACTTATCCACTTATCAAGCAACAGCGTTTCTGTTTGGCTCATCTAAATATAAAAGAGAATACAGTGATGAAAAATACGGCTTTAATACTCACGTTAGCCCTGCCTTTTGGCGCTTATGCCGCTGAAGACTCAATACCAACACCTGAATCGATTACATCTGCACAAGTACTCAGTGCACAAGGCTCAGAGACCTATTCATATGTTAGATGTTGGTATCGAACCGATGCCTCTCATGACTCCCCAGCCACCGACTGGAAGTGGGCAAAGAAAGAGAATGGTGATTACTACACGATCAACGGATATTGGTGGTCTTCCGTTTCATTCAAAAACATGTTCTACAGCGATGCCCCGCAATCGGAAATTAAACAACGTTGCGAACAGACGCTCGACATCCAACATGACGCCGCTGACATCACCTACTTTGCCGCAGATAATCGCTTCTCTTACAACCACTCAATCTGGACCAACGACAACGCTTTTCAAGCCAGTAGCATCAATCGTATTGTCACCTTTGGTGATAGCCTGTCCGACACTGGTAATCTATTTAATAGCTCACAATGGGTTTTTCCGAACGCAGATTCGTGGTTTTTAGGGCACTTTTCGAATGGTTTAGTCTGGACGGAGTATTTAGCAAAAGCGAAAGATGTCCCTCTGTATAACTGGGCTGTGGGTGGCGCCGCAGGTACCAACCAATACGTGGCATTGACTGGTGTTTATGATCAAGTCACCTCTTATCTGACCTACATGAAAGTCGCCAAAAACTATCGTCCGGAAAACTCACTGTTTACTTTAGAGTTTGGCCTCAATGACTTCATGAATTACAACCGAGAAGTCGCCGATGTAAAGGCTGACTTTAGCAGCGCGCTGATCCGCTTAACAGAATCTGGTGCGAACAATATCCTGCTGTTCACCTTACCCGATGCAACCAAAGCCCCTCAATTCAAATACTCTACCGAACAAGAGATAATAAAAGTTCGTGGCAAGATCTTAGAATTCAACCAGTTCATCAAAGCTCAAGCCGAGTATTACCAAGGTATGGGGAAAAACGTGGTGTTGTTCGATGCAAGTGCGTTGTTCGCCAGCATTACCGATAACCCAGAACAACATGGCTTTCGAAACGCGAGTGATGCTTGTCTTAATATCAATCGAAGCTCAGCCGCGGACTACTTGCGAAGCCACAGCTTAACCAATGACTGTGCCACCTATGGTTCAGACAGTTATGTATTTTGGGGCGTGACACACCCAACTACAGCTACTCATAAATACATTGCCGACCACATCTTGGCGTATTCGTTCTCGACGTTCAATTTCTAACTAAATATCGAAAAGTAATGGCTGAGCCAAGGTCGAGATACAAAAAAACCGCCTAATATTGGCGGTTTTTATTTATGTCAGTTTTACTAGCAAACGCTTTAAAACTGGCTGGTGATTACTCGTCGTCCACTTTTGGTGCGACTTTCTTCTTAGGGATAAACACGGTATCACCCACGGCCACATTTTGGTGGAAGCTCTTATCGCGCTTAACTGGTTTCTTCGGCGTTTTCTTCGCTTGAGTGTTGGTCTTCTTCTTAGCAGGACCGCCTTTAGCAAACGCAGGTTTACGTGGCTTAATGCCTTTGAATTTACCTTTTAGGCCTTCAAGTACAGAGAAGGTCAAATCTTGTTGAAGGTAAAGTTCAACACGCTTGAAGCTGTCCCAGTCTTTTGGACCAACCAAAGAAATCGCATCGCCTTTGTTACCCGCACGGCCAGTACGACCTACACGGTGCACGTACTCTTCCGTATGCTTAGGCATATCAAAGTTGATAACGTGGCTCACGTTTGGAATATCAATACCACGTGAAGCAACATCGGTAGTTACCAAGATCTTGTAAACCGCACGCTCGAACTGGCTCATAATAGCATTACGTTGCGTTTGGTTTAGGTTACCACTCAGTGCTACCGCTTTAAGCTTCTTCTCGTTCAACTTATCTGTTAAACGGTCAGTATCAGCGCGTGTTGCTGTGAAGATCATTACCTGACGGTATTCAGCTTCTTCCAGTACACGGTCTAAAATCGCTTCTTTGTGATCTAGGTGATCACATAAGTAGAATTTCTGTGTGATATCTAAGTGTTGCTCGTTAGAAACACCAACAGAGATACGCTTAGGTGCGTCTAGCATTTCATTTGCAATGCCATTTACTTCAGCGTGATCTAACGTTGCAGAGAACATCAACGTTTGACGACGACGGTGTTTAGCTGCATTGGCAATGCGACGAAGTTCTGGAGCGAAACCCAGATCAAGCATACGGTCCGCTTCATCAAGGATTAGCGTTTCAACACCATCTAGGAACAATGAACGATGTTCTAGGTGGTCAGCAAGACGGCCTGGAGTCGCAACGATAAAACGAGGGTACTTACGCAGTGCTTTAACTTGGTCGTTAAAGTTCTCACCACCTAAGATAAGCGCCGCTTCATAAGACAGACCACCAAGCATGCTACGCAGTTCGCCGTAAACTTGCTTCGCTAGCTCACGAGTAGGAGCCAAAATTACACCACGAGGATCTTTAGCAGAAAACGCTTTTGTTTTTAATGCTTTATGTATCATTGGCAACACAAACGCCAATGTTTTTCCTGATCCCGTTTTTGATGAAGCCAATAGATCCTTACCAGCAATAGCAACAGGGATCGCTTTTGATTGGATCTCTGTCGCCTTCTTGAAGTCGTAATGTTTTAAGTTCTTCAGTAAGCGGTTATCTAAGCCTAAATCTTTAAAGTGCAAAGGACTCTCCAGTCATGATGGTATTGAATAAAATTAATTTAACGTGACATGATACCGCGAAAGTACTTTATAAGGATAGAGATCACAGTAAATTTATCCCTTTATCTATCTTTAGCTAGAACAACGTATGCATTGCTAGCAAAGGGATAGCTCTCCAAAAACACCTTCAAGTCGTCTCTAAATCCTTCATCTCATAAATGAGACACAACGTGATACTTAGCTAATTAACTCAAAAATTTAGCAATTTCTTTAGTTATTGTTTTTGCAGTTAAAAAATTAGTCGCTACAATCATTAATGAAGCGACTATATGATAAAGAATGTATAGCGCATCTTTTGATGATAAATAAGCAAGGAGTTCTTATGAATAAGACGTTAATCGCAGCTGCAGCATCAGTTTTCATTTTAGCCGGTTGTTCTTCAGAACCAGAAGAAGCTGCAGTGTCAGAAATGGATCAACTAACTAACCAAGTGGCTCAACTTACAAGCGAAGTTGAAGCACTTAAGAGTGACAAAGCAGCCGCAGAAATGAAGGCTCAAGAAGCAGAAGCAGCCGCTATGGCAGCGAAAGAAGAAGCGGATCGTGCTAACGAACGCATCGACAACATCGCTGAGTCTTACACTAAGTAGTTTGAGATCTAATCGCGATTAAGCTGTAGATTAAATAAGTCGCAAAAAGCAGTATATAGACAGCACCACTTCTTATCGGATGTGGTGCTTTTTTTGGGTGACACTAATGCGAGTAAACAAGATAAAACCGCCCCTTGTTGCAGAAGAGGCAATCGAATTAAAACTCAATCACAGGTGGTGCTATCTCTACAGGTACGCCGTTTTGAGCAAAGATAACCGCTTTCGCCTTTGAATTTGGCAGTTCTGCGTCTTCAAGCCACCATTTTAGTTCCACAGGGATCTGTAATGATTTCTTTGAACCATCACTTCGAGTTAATGGCTCGTGCGCTTCTACAAACACACTTCTATCAGGCTCTAATGACACCTTAATCGGCTCATTGATAATGGTGACCTGTTCACCACGGTTCACTTGCTCAAACAGCCACTCAATGTCTTTAGGTTCCATTCGGATACAACCAGAGCTAACTCGTAAACCTATCCCGAAATCCTTGTTTGTACCATGGATCAAATAGTCGCCAGCGCCATAAGCAAGCCTCAAAGCGTACTCTCCCAATGGATTTTCCGGCCCGGCAGGAACCACTCTCGGTAATTCAATGCCCTTTTCAAGATACTCGTTGCGGATTGAATTTGGTGGCGTCCATGTTGGATTCGGTCTTTTTTGGCTTATCTTGGTGATCATCTCGGGAGTATCACGCCCCACTCGACCAATGCCGACAGGGAAAACATGCACCTGATTTTTCTCAGGCTCAAAGTAATACAACCTTAACTCAGCAAGATTGATGACAATCCCCTTTCTTGGGGTGTCAGGCAAAATCAAGCGGCTTGGAATGCTTAACACATAGCCTTCCGCGGGAAGAAAAGGATCCACCCCTTTGTTGGCTGCCATTAAAGAGAGAAAACCAATATCGTATTGCTTGGCAATGATGGCCAAGGTTTCGCCCGCCGCCACTTCATGCTGCTGGATTCTGCCCACAATGCGGCTTTCCGTTGGTGGCAATTCAAAGGTTGCAGCAGACACCCACGATGAAGCTATCCCGCTGGCAAGCAAAGTAGTTCTTACAACAAGCGACGCCGCCCTGTGGAGTCGTGTTTTCATTGACTGCAAAGGCGTCGAGTTAACGCAATACGACATACAAATCCTTGGTTTGTCTTTTATCAAAGTTTAGATTATCTCTGATCAAACGTCTCTACAACGTATTGTTGTCTCGAAACTAATAGGCAACAAGTTTATATGTAAGCCTTTTCTTCTCATTCACTTGCAATTTACCCATACAAAATCGATTGCCTTTACGCTTTCAACATATTTGGTTATCAATATTAATAAAACTATAATGGCAGACCTATTTTGTGACTAAAGTCTCATGGAGCCACGTTCTAACTCGCTAATATTGCCTCAACAAAACGAATTCAATTCAACAGAATCGGTAATTGATTAAATCCTGTTCCTATAATTACCGTTTAAACTTTGGAGAACGACCATGGCTACACCTCATATTAATGCTCAAGCTGGTGATTTCGCAGAAACAGTACTTATGCCGGGCGACCCGCTTCGCGCAAAATACATTGCAGAAACATTCCTTGATGACGTGAAGCAAGTTTGTGACGTTCGCAACATGTTTGGCTACACAGGCACTTACAAAGGTAAGAAAGTTTCTGTAATGGGCCACGGTATGGGTATCCCATCATGCTGCATCTACGTACACGAGCTAATCGCTGAGTTCGGCGTGAAAAACGTTATTCGTGTAGGTAGCTGTGGCGCGGTACGTGACGACGTTAAACTAATGGACGTTGTTATCGGCATGGGTGCATCTACTGACTCAAAAGTAAACCGCATTCGTTTCAACAACCACGACTTCGCTGCTATCGCTGATTTCGGTCTTCTAGAAGAAGCAGTAAACCAAGCTCGTGCACAAGAAGTTCCAGTTAAAGTTGGTAACGTATTCTCTGCAGACCTTTTCTACACTCCAGAAGCTGACCTTTTCGAAAAAATGGAAAAGCTAGGCATCCTAGGTGTTGATATGGAAGCGGCTGGTATCTACGGCGTTGCTGCAGACCTTGGTGCTAAAGCACTAACTATCCTAACAGTATCTGACCACATCATCCGTGGTGAAAAACTAAGTTCTGAAGAGCGTCAAAAGTCTTTCAACGACATGATGAAAGTTGCTCTAGAGACAGCAATCAACATCTAACGATTTGATAAAAGATACATTGAAAAGCGTTACCCCGCAGCCAGGCTCGCTTGGCTGCTCAAATAATCCCGAGGGGGAGATCGTGTCTAACGACAAGCTGCCAAAAGATGCGGATGGTTTGCAACTCAACTTTTGTAAAACATTGGCGTGTGACAACTTTGGCTTGAGCGATGCGAAACGGTATGTTTTGCAACACGCGAACCCTAAGCGTCCAGCGATGGTTTGTCGTGAATGTGGAGCTTTCCCCCCCTTACTTAACAATCGTGAAGTGTTAAGCGAACTTCATCGCCTAAGACAACTTCACAGCGACGGGCTCCCTGCTTGTCGTAATGATGATTGCGATAACTTCGGCTTATCGGTTCATACCCATAAACATCTTTATCATGCCTTCGGCTACAGTGGCGACAGACAGCGTTATCGATGCAAAGACTGCCAATCAACCTTCGTTGATAAATGGTCTGGATCCAATAAAAAACTCCAATTTCAAGAGAACCTCATGGGCTTACTGTTCATGGGCTATTCCGTACGTGAAATCTGCCGAAAATTAGAGATCAACCCAAAGACTTTCTATGATCATGTTGACCATATCGCGAGCCGTTGTCGTCGTAAATTAGCGATGATCGATGCACGATGGGTTAACCATGCGAAAGATTACGAGTTCGCATCTCACTACCAGCGTCTGCAACCACAAAGTAACAACGGTGTGGTGTGGATAGCGACGGGCGAGGCGCATTCTGGCTATATACTTTGCCAACACGTTAACTACTCTCAAAATGAAGAACCATCAGGAAACGTCGACCATAACCCTTATGATGATGTGGCACGATTTGTATCCAAAGAGCACTCTTCAGAAGCAAATCTCGAACTGCCTCAGCCCTCTGACAAACTAAAAGAGCGCATTGAACAGCAGTACCAAGTGATTCTTGCGAGAGGTAACGTTGAGGACCCTATGGGTAACCTCACCACATTTAGTTACCCTTCAAAAGGCGCTCTCATTCGACCGCCTTATACCTCTTATGCTCACTTCTTACATGTGTTGGATATGTGTAACGAAGACAAGCATGTCGCCATCTATATGCCACAAGATCCATTACTAAGATCTGCCGCTTTAAGTGTATGTTTGCCGCGCATTCAGAGTCAAAATATTGACCTCATGTATGTCGAAGAAGATTCAGGCTGGCAAGACGACCAAAGTTTTGAAAAGATCGACATCGTTCACATGAGTTGGTGGCGAGATCGCTGGGCTATTGCCAATCAGGGTGATAACCAGAAAGGTATCTGCTACCTAACCGGTAACAATCCAGAACCAAAACAGTGGTTTAACACAGCCTCAATTCAACAAACTAAGTTCTATCAACAGCGCTTTCAGTTGTTATTTGATAGCTTTATTAATGAGCCCAGACGTAAGCTTCGTCCTGGGGGCATTCTTCCATTGCTCGACATATTTAGAGCTTGGCACAATCTGTGCTACCAAGATAAGCAAGGGCTCACGGCAGCACAACGCTTAGGCGTAGGGGAGCTGCCATTAACTCTAAAGCAACTACTTTCATAGCAACAAAGCCTCTAGGTAATTATTCGGGAACTCATTGATTTTAAAGCGACAACATGAGGTAACACCCATAATTAGAAAAGATCGATGTTCCTTTGACGCTCTACGAAAGATAATTGGTGCTTATCTCAAATTACACTCTTATAATGATTGTGTTATCAATATGTTCGATAATCATGGATGTAAGTCTTGGACAAAAATCAGTACCTTCTTGAAACAGAATTAGAAAAACTCAAAACTCGTGTCGACTCTGAGCCATCGGTGATCCTAGAGATTGCCCAACAGTGCCTAGTCCGATCAGAGCAAGTTCTGTTTGAAGAGGGTGCCATCCAGTCATTAATGTTAATGGCAAGATGTAGCTGGAACCTGATGGATTACCAAAAAGGTTTAAAATACATCAAGGAAGCCTACAAGCGCCAAAGCCGATTAGATACCGACCTTTTTCTCCCTGAAATCCTCCATTTACACGCGCTCCAGTTCTGGGGACAAGCCAAGTACTATTCCGCCCAACAGTTCTGGATCAATGCTTTAGAGCAGTCCGCGTTGGTTGATGAAGTCGAAATTCAAATTGAATGCCTCATTGGCCTTGGCAATATTTGGCGGATGACCCACGAATATAAACTTGCACGTTCTACCCACCAGCTTGCCGTTAAAGTTGCTAACAACAGCCGCATTGGTTGGTTAGAGGGTAAAGCCAGAATACTGCTTGCGTGGGATTACTACCTGCTCAACAACTATGTTGAAATGCTGTCGGTATTGGACGGTGCAGAAGAAGCATTAAAAGACCATAAAGATAACACTTGGCATGCAGAGGTATGGGACTTTCGAGGCCTTGCCCTACTTGGTCTTGAACGCTTAGATGACGCGGAGCGCGCCACGGCCAAAGCGCACAATCTGGCAGTTGAACACAACCTAGTTTGGATGAAGGCGCACTCATACATCAGCCGAGCTAGATTGGAGCTCCTGAGAAAAAGACCAGAACAAGCGGCGGAATTACTGAGGCTCGCAGAACAATCCGCAAACGAGTTCGATAATGGCGAGTTGCTGAGCCAAATCTGTTACCAACAATCCTTGGTGGCGGAAGAAAACCAAGACTTCCAAGCCGCGCTCGTCGCCTTTAAAAAGTACCGTCAATATTCTATCGGCATGCTCAAAGAGCAAACGACACGTGTCGGTTTGGACAAAGCACGCAGTTCAAAACGCCAACTTGAACAGAGAGCACGAAAACTGATTAATCGTATTCGCGGTCAGCACGAGTACGATCCTGAAAAGCACCTCTCTTACGTTGTCTCTGAAACCTTTTGGTGGGAAAAGTTGGTGCTGTTCAAGACAGAGCTTAAACGTTCAAACCACAGCATCATTATGTTCCATCATGTCGATACTGATTACTTAGATGTCTGTACCGAGATTGCTCATGCTTTATGTAACCAGAATGACTTCATCGCAAGGCTAAGTTCTGAACGTGTGGCCCTTATGCTTTCCGAAAAAGGCGAAGCCGCAGAGAAAACCTTCCAAACTCTCAGCACCATGCTCGATATCTATCCATGGCATAGAAAAGGATTAAAAGGTTCGAAACCAAGCGTCAGCCTCAATGATATTTTGACGTTCCCGTTCACGCTTGAACAACTCGAAGAAGACGATGCTGAGGTAATAGAATAATGGAAACTCTATTAAGCAAGATCACAGACGCCGGTTTAGACCCTTCATCAGTATCAGGTGAAGAAGCGATCATCTTCTGGAACCACATTCGTCAGCACGTTTCGACAACGCAAACAGAGCAAGCGCACTGCTATATCATTAGCTCTGAATACCGTGCCGAGTTACAACAAAATCAAACCAGTATCGAAGAGTTGAGACGAGCACTCGATCTGCTCCACCTTCCTGCCGATATCGAAGATATTCTGACAGTCAAAACCAGTTTAAGTGACCGCTTAGTTGAAACTGGTGATTACACCTCAGCACTCAATGAATTCGTCAGTTCATCGACTATCGCGGTTGAACACGGTCATATCGATGAGTATGTATTAGCTATTTTAGGCATGGGCAACCTGTGTGATTCCTATGGCGATCACAACAGAGCACTTCGTTACTACCAAAAAATCAGCAGCATAGACCATGCGATAAGCAGTCGCTCACTTCGCCTCAAATTCAAGCTGCATATGGTAGCAAGCCTACTTCTACTCAATCGCATTACAGCAGCCAGCGATTTACTGAATGAGTGCGAAGAACTGAGTATTTTGGTCAGTGACAAGTTGCTCACAGCTCAAATACTGCTTTACCAAGCAAAGGTGCTGCGCGCTAAGAAAAAACACCATGAAGCGCTACGCTGTCTGTCTAAGGTTCAATACCCAGCCAACAGCACTCAAGCAAGCTGGCTTGCAACCATGACTCGTCTAGAGCTCGCACATTGCCTAAGTGCAACCGGCAAGCAAGACTACGCGAGCATGATTTTGTCGAGCACAGACAAACGCGTGAAAGCCTACTCGTCGCCAGTACTTGCAAAACGATTCTACGATTCGCTGAGTGATGTGTGTATGAATCAAGGGCGTTTTCAAGAAGCGCTAAGCTATGAGAAAAAAGGCTACCGAATTGAAACCGATCTGATGAAGCAGATCCCGATCAGTGAACTCGGTGCAAGCCAACTACGCCGCCTGTCCCGTTTTGAATTACAACTCAAACTCATTCTCTCTGAACAAGAGAACAAAGAGCTCAAAGAGACAACGGAACAACACAAGAATGCGGTTGCTCAGCTTCAACAAGACGTATTCACCGATCCATTGACAGGGTTACACAACCGCCGCTGGTTAGATGTGAAACTGAAAGACATGCTGCTGCACGATACCTCTTTCGCGCTGATGGTTATTGATATTGACCACTTCAAGTCTATCAATGATGAACTGAGTCACTTAGTGGGCGATAAAGCGATTGTTAGTGTGTCTCAAGAGCTACGTTCATACTTTAAGTTTAGAGGCGCGTCATGTGTCAGATTTGGTGGAGAAGAGTTCCTCGTCATTCTAGAGAACACTGATCTTCCGAAGGCAGAAATGCACTCTGAAAATTATCGAGAGCGCATCTTCCAATTTGGATGGCATGAAATACTTGGGGAGCGTGGTTTGACCGTGAGTATTGGTATCACTTTGCATCGTGACGGAGAGAATACTCAACGCACCTTCTACCGTGCGGATAAAGCGCTATACCGAGCTAAAGCCAACGGCCGGAATCAAGTGTGTACAGAGTAGTGGCATATAGCTCTGTAGCTTAGGCCAACTGCTTATTGATAAAAGAACAGAGAAATACCAGCAAGGGCGGCAAGTGTGCCTATGATACTTTGCTTTGACACCTTCTCCCCTTTCAGCGCATAAATCACCAAAATAAAGACCGGGCTGGTCGCTATCAACGTTTGTGCAATCGCAGGGTTAGCATTCTTCAACGCCACTTGTTGAAGCCATAGAGCGAGAAACGTCCCGACAAAGATTGCTCCTAATAACCACAGTTTATCGAGCTTGGTCATTTCCCATAAATCTCTTTTTATCGATGAATACGGCTTCTTTTCAACAAAAGGGATAATCAGCATCACAGCAAACACGCCAATCGTCAGGCGAATCAAAGCACCTAACAATGGTGGGATATCACCCGCCACTAACGCGTAATGAGAAATAACCACACCAGATGCCTGACAGACACTCGCCACAAGCCCATAACCAATGCCACCCCACTGCGCTTTGTTATTCGATTCACCGCTCGCCGATTTTGATGGCTGGAAGACAACGAAGGTCACCGCTAGTGTTGTAATCACGACACCGAGCCAACTTTGCACTGTCAATACAGCGCCCAGGAACATTAATGCCAGCACACCAGAAAGAGGCGGGGCTAAAGATTCCAGTAACAGCGTCTTATTGGCACCGATTCTTTTCAACGCCGCAAAATAGGCGCTATCTCCAATCGCAATGCCAATCACACCTGAAATTGCCAATATCAGAAAATGGTTGGTACTCAGTTCAAACTCCGGCATCGGAATAAGAGGCATCACCAGCAACATCATCCCTGACGCCACTACACCCTTAACAATGTTCAATTGCATCGCAGAGAAGCGATGACCAAACTGTCCATAAATCCATGTCGCACACGCCCACACAATCGCAGCACCAATAGCCGCCAATTCACCTATATACATCCGTGTTTATCCTTTGTGGTTGTGCACGTCATTTAGAATCGTAGCTGTCATCATTTCAGCTAAAATACCAACCAGAAAGCCGAAATAGCCTCTTCAAACGCGATGAGATTTTATAAGATTCGTCAATGGTTTTGCTCACATTAGAAGCGAATACTCATTATTTATAACTCAGTAAATCATTTTTATAACAATTACTTGGATGATAGCGTACTATATTTATAACTAACATCTAACATTACAAGGATCTGTTATGTTTTTAGACTACTTTGCACTCGGCTTACTCATTTTCGTTGCTCTAGTCATCTTTTACGGCATCATCGTTATTCACGATATCCCTTATGAAATAGCCAAAGAACGTAATCATCCTCACCAAGACGCAATTCACGTCTCAGGCTGGGTTAGCCTATTCACTTTGCACACAATTTGGCCCTTTCTATGGATTTGGGCAACATTATGGCGGAAAGACCGAGGCTGGGGCTTCGAAAAACTCGAAGAAGAGCAGCACGATATTCATCACCGAGTGGATGTTTTAATCGATCAAGTTAGCACCCTTCAAGAAGAGATCGCACAGCTCAAACAAGCAAATACTAAACAAAGCAGCACAAAAAAAGAGTCAAACAACGTTCAAGATCAGGAGGCTAAGTAATGGATTTACTACTGATAATGACCTACGCGGCACTTTGTATCACTATTTTCAAAGTATTTAATATCCCACTAAACAAATGGACAGTGCCTACCGCAGTGCTCGGTGGTGTGGTCATCGTAGGAACATTGATCCTATTAATGAACTACAACCATCCTTTCACACAACTTGGCAACCAAGTTTACTCAACGACTCCAATTGTTTCAGGCGTTAGAGGTAAAGTCATTGAGGTTCCTGTTGAGGCGAATTCTCCTTTAAAGAAAGGAGACATCCTCTTTAAAATTGACCCTATCCCTTTTGAAGCAGAAGTCGCTAAGCTCGAAGCGAAAGTAAAAGAAGCAAGCCAAGGAGCACTTGGGCTTGAATCTCAAGTTGCTGAAGCTGAAGCTGCTAAAATCAAAGCGATTGCAGAAAGAGACAAAGCGCAACGCGAATTTTCTCGTTATAAGCGTGGCTTTGAAAGTGGTGCGTTTACCGAACAACAATTGGATACTCGTAGACAAGCTTATAAGGCATCGGAAGCAGCAGTAAAAGTAGCAGAAGCAAGTCAACAACAAGCTCAGATCGCTCTAAATTCTGAAATTGGTGGCGAGAACACCGCAGTGGCAGGATTACTTGCAGACTTACGTAAGGCTCAATTCAACCTTGACCAAACGGTCGTGAGAGCACCAACGGATGGATATGTTACACAACTAGCACTGCGTCCAGGCGTAATGGCTGTACCGCTACCTCTTGCTCCTGTCATGACATTTGTCCATACGGAAGAAAAATACTACATCGCAGCATTCAGACAAAACTCATTGCAACGACTGCATCCTGGTTTCGAAGCTGAATTTTTATTCAGAGCACTACCAGGCAAGATTTTCAAAGGACGCATTGATGAAATAATCCCAGCTATTGGTGAGAGTCAAATTCAAGCGCGCGGAACACTTATTGGTACCAATGCACTTCGTACTAATGGACGCGTATTTGCTAAAATGACCATCACTGATGACCTGTCTGACTACCATTTACCTATGGGTACCGCGGTTGAAGTTGCCGTTTATTCTGACAGCTTCACCCACGTTTCAATCATGCGCAAGGTCCTTATTCGCATGAAGAGTTGGCAAAACTATCTATACCTAGACCACTAAACGGTCAAAGGTACGTGACGAACCCGCTTAACACATTGTTAAGACGAATGAAAAAGTCAGACTCGCTCTGGCTTTTTTGTTGCTGGATTAACCGTAAAATTACGCTTTTTACACGATATTTAGGTGTTCAGATGGAATTTTAGACATCTAGACACTTACCTTCCCTTATGGAAGGGTTCTACTGTATAATGCGCGCCTTATTTTTTATATTTGCCCAAAAAACGTTCTCATTGAGACGCATATTAATAATGGTGAATATTCGTTCTTTATTAAGCTTTATCTTTCAGTATTCGAGGTTATCTATGAACTTTTCAGCTAAAACAGTGGTCGTTATCGCCATTGGCGCGGCACTGTACGGCATTGGTGGTTTACCTATGTTTGGTGTCCCAGTGTTTGCTAACACGACATTGAAACCAGCAATGGCAGTTCTAGCACTGTTTTCTGTTTTGTTCGGCCCTATTGTTGGCTTCTTAGTTGGCTTTATCGGTCACTGGGTAACGGATCTGTTCGCAGGCTGGGGTGTGTGGTTAACTTGGGTTTTAGGCTCAGGTGTCGTAGGCATGGTTATCGGCTTATTCCCGATGTTGACCAAGAACCGCCTTCAGCAAGGTGAGTTGCCTATGAAGGACTTCGCGCTGTTTGTGGTACTTGCCCTTGCCGGTAATGTGGTTGGTTACGGCTGCTCTGCATTCCTAGATACCATCCTTTATGCAGAACCGTTTACTAAAGTCTTCACTCAACTCTCTATCATTGCTGCGGGTAACACCGTTCTGATCGCTGTTGTTGGCTTACTGATCCTAAAATCAGTCGCTAAACGCAACAAACAAAGCCGTAACCTGACTGAGGCATAAGCGATAATGACTATAGCATTTTCGAACTTCTCTTTTAGATATGAGTCGCTGGATAAACCGACGCTAAAAAATATCAATCTAAGGATAGAGAAAGGAGAGAAAATCGTCATTATTGGACCAAGCGGTAGTGGTAAATCTACCCTAGGTCAATGCCTTAACGGTCTGATTCCTCATGCTATCAAAGGTGAGGTGACTGGCTCTCTAGAGATCAACGGTAAGAACATTTCTGATTTTTCTATGCACGACTATACCGAGCAGGTTGGCACAGTATTACAAGATACTGATAGCCAATTTGTCGGTTTGAGTATTGGCGAAGACATCGCGTTCGCACTGGAAAATCAGTTAGTGTCGAACATTGATATGTACCCTCTGGTTAAGTCGACAGCAAAAATGGTCGACTTAGCAGATATGCTTGATCGCTCGCCACATGATTTATCCGGCGGCCAGAAACAACGCGTGTCATTAGCGGGCATCTTAGTTGATGACGTTGACATCCTGTTGTTTGATGAACCTTTGGCTAGCCTTGACCCGAAAACGGGTAAAGCGACTATCGAAATCATCGACCAACTTCATAAAGAAACCAACAAGACTATAGTCATCATCGAGCATCGCCTTGAAGATGTACTACATCGCGATATCGATCGAGTGATCTTGATGGAGCGCGGTGAAATTGTCGCGGACATGACACCCGATGAAATCTTAGCTTCTGAACTGCTTGAAACACACGGTATTCGTGAACCACTTTATTTATCTGCTCTGAAGGCAGCGAAAGCACCTTTGACCAGTGAAGATAAGCTATCAAACCTCAAAGCTCTCGATTACAAAAGATTCCGCCCTGCGGTTCAGGCTTGGTTTGCAGAGCGCCCGACTCCAGTTGCCGAGAAGCAGTACCAACCTTTGCTTGAGGTCCACGGCCTGACTTACTCTTACGATGGTGAAAAGAACGCTCTCGAAGATGTCAGCTTTAAGATTGGTAAGGGTGAGTTCGTTTCAATCTTAGGCAAAAACGGTTCAGGCAAATCTACCATCACTAAACTCATCATGGGTGTGATCGATGCCGATTCAGGCTCTTCCTATCTAAATGGTGAAGACCTATCTGAGCTTTCTATCTTTGAAAGAAGCCAGAAAGTCGGTGTCGTGATGCAGAACCCAAATCATATGATCTCTCATCATATGATTTTTGATGAAGTTGCATTCGGTCTGCGTAATCGTGGGGTTGCAGAGCAGGAAATCAAAGAGAAGGTGGAAAACGTTCTTGAGCTGTGTGGCTTGAGCAAGTTCCGCCACTGGCCAATCGAAGCGCTAAGCTACGGTCAGAAAAAACGCGTAACGATCGCTTCTATCTTAGTATTGGAGCCAGAGCTTCTGATCTTGGATGAACCAACAGCGGGTCAAGATTACCGCAACTACACCTCAATGCTGGCGTTTATCCAAAAGCTTAACCGCGAGTTAGGTATCACCGTCGTGATCATTTCACACGACATGCACCTTGTTCTAGAGTACACCACACGCTCAATTGTCATTGCTGACAGCAAGCTGATTGCCAATGCCGCGATGACGGAAGTATTCAGTCAGCCATCGCTGTTAGAACGCGCAAATCTTTGTACCACCAGCATTTATGAACTCGCGACTATGATGAAAATCGACGACACCAACGCATTCATGCAGTACTTCATCGACTACGAGAGAAGCGCTCAATGAACGTATCAAAAGTAAAATTCGGCATCAATTACATTGATACAAAATCACCGCTTCATGCACTTAACGGCATCACCAAATTTGCGCTCTTCTTAGCTTGGGTAACCGTGGTCTTAACTACGTTCGACCTAAGATTGATTGCACTGCTTATTGTGACTGGTTTATACCTGCTAAAGCTGACCAATGTGCCTGTACGCGTATATAAGCCTCTGTTATTGGGTACGGCGAGTGTATTGAGCCTAAATGCTTTGTTCATGTATCTGCTGGCTCCACAGCAAGGTACTGAGCTCATCGGCAGCAAAACCTTATTGCTGACATTGCCGGGTAACTACTCGTTGAGCCAAGAGACTCTGTTTTACTTGGTTACTGTGACGCTCAAATACATGAGCATGTTCCCGATAGCGTTGATTTTTGTCTTCACAACGCATCCGACTGAGTTTGCAGCTAGCCTCAACCGTATCGGTGTTCCTTACAAGATCGCCTATGCGGTCAGCTTAACACTGCGTTACTTGCCAGAAGTTAAGAAAGACTTCATCAATATCATGCATGCTCAACAGGCTCGTGGTGTAGAGCTCTCAAAGAAAGCGCCTCTAATTACTCGAATCAAAAATGTGGCTAAGGTTCTAGGCCCGCTCATTTTCTCTAGCTTGGACCGAGCAGACGAGATCTCTAACGCAATGACGTTACGAGGTTTTGGCCGACACAAAGCTCGCACTTGGTATAGCTATGCACCTTTGAAACGTATCGACTTTGTTTGTTTAGGTGTCATCGCTTTTATCGTGGTGTTAGCCATTGCGAAACGCATTCTAGAGCCGCAGTTATTTTGGTATCCGTTCTAGTCATCTGAATTAGCATAGATAAACAAAGACTTTAAATAACACACCGCTCAATAGGGCGGTGTTTTTGTTTATGCCAAAATCTGATTGATAATTTAACCAATGACACAATACTGACTATATTTAACGATAAATTGACCAGTTATTTACCCTTGGAGTTTGAGATTTAATTCATAAGCTCTTAATATACTCGTTTACAGAATGTTACAATCAGTAGAGATTTGTAATGGCTCGAATTACTCAAGTACAAAAACTAGAAAATCAAAAAAACTACGATGAGATCGTACTAAACCTTTTTCTGGCTGAAGGACATGAAGCACTAACTTATGCAAGGATTGCTCAAGAGATTGGCATTAGTTTAACGACGCTTCAGGGCTATTATCCGTCGACCCGCGCTATCCGATCAGCGTTACACCAACACATGCTATCAATTGTTATAGAGAATCTAGAGTTCTCATCGGAAGAGGTATTCATTCAATCTTGGCAAAACGCTCTAGATAATGATCAATTTCGATTCGTGATCAAATTGATGTTTTTCCATGCCTCCCAGGTCAAGAGCCCTGAACAGTTTAACATCAGTTCAGATGGTCAATTCCGCGAGATAATGTTTAATAGCTTTGGGCTTGATACCGTTCGAATCCTTGAGACTGTCGTAGGACGTTCAATGTTCTATCTCACAAACTTCAAGCAGCATTAAACCAAGCGTTAGAAATACAAAAATGGGAGCCTTTCGGCTCCCATTTTCTTTTTAGTTATCGCTTACTTCAACTTATAGACCTAATTTAGCTTGTAAAAAACGGTCGATAACGGTGGTAAACGCAGCTCAATCGATGTGTCTAGCCCTTCGCTCTCTACAGATTCAATCTCAGCAGTCTGCTTCACTTCAAAACCGCTGCCTGCATAGTCGACAGAGTCTGTATTCAACAACAATGCGTATTCACCTTTTGCAGGAACACCTAAGCGGAAATGCTCGTGAGGCACTGGCGTAAAGTTAGACACTATCAATACTCGCTCACCAGATTCACTGATGCGCTCGTGCGCAAGAATGCTCGCTTCAGCAGAGTCCTGTAGACGCCATTCAAAGCCTTTCGGATCAAAATCAAGATCGTGCATTGCAGCTTCAGAGCGGTACAGATTGTTCAGGTCTTTCGTTAAACGCTGAACACCTTGATGACGCTCGTAATCCAGCAAGAACCATTGCAGTTGGTCGTCATGATTCCATTCAGCCGTCTGACCAAATTCAGCCCCCATGAAGTTAAGCTTCTTGCCCGGCTGCGCGTACATGTAGCCCATGTAAGCACGTAAATTAGCCGTTTGCTGCCATTCATCACCAGGCATCTTGTTGTGGATAGAACCTTTACCGTAAACCACCTCATCGTGAGACAGAGACAATACATAATTCTCACTGTGTGCGTAAACCAGTGGGAAGGTAATCGTATCGTGGTGATATTTACGGTTGATTGGGTCTTCTTGAATGTAAGACAAGCTGTCGTGCATCCAACCCATGTTCCACTTAAAGCCAAAGCCTAAGCCGCCCATAAAAGTCGGTGCTGAAACACCAGGGAAAGCCGTTGATTCTTCAGCAATCGTCATCGCATTCGGAAAGTGTTTATACACTTCTTCGTTCATCCACTTAAGGGTTGCGATAGCGTCGTAGTTTTCGTTGCCGCCATCCGCATTCGGGATCCATTGGTCATGGCTACGCGAATAGTCGAGGTACAACATCGAAGCAACCGCATCAACACGGATGCCATCAATGTGGAATTGCTCGAACCAGTACAGTGCATTAGAAACTAAGAAACGACGAACATGCTCTTTGCCTAAATCGTAAATGTACGAGTTCCAATCTTGATGCCAACCACGACGTGGATCTGGATCATGGAACAATGGCGTACCATCGAAGTTTGCTAGGCCGTGATCATCACTTGGGAAGTGAGCAGGAACCCAGTCCAGAACAACGCCAAGACCCGCTTGGTGACATTGATCGACGAAGTATTTGAAATCATCTGGAGAGCCAAAACGGCTAGTCGGTGCAAAAAGACCAACAGGCTGATAGCCCCAAGAACCGTAGAATGGATGTTCTGAAACTGGCATTAGTTCAACGTGCGTGTAGCCAAGATCCGTTAGGTATGGGATTAGCTCTGCCGCTAGCTCACGGTAATTTAAGAATTCACCTTCAGCGTTACGCTTCCAAGAACCTGCATGCAATTCATAGAACGAAAGCGCTTCTTTGCGCTTTTGCGTTACCGGGCGATTTTGCCATTGAGTATCTTGCCACTGGTAACGAGCGTGATCGTAAGTTACAGATGAGAACGATGGGTATTGCTCAGAGTAGAAACCCCATGGGTCAGCTTTGTGTGGTAAGCCTTCGCCATTTGGTCCTTTTAATTCAAACTTGTATTGAGCGCCTTCTTCCAGTTCAGGAATGAATAAGCCCCACATACCGTAATCTAGGCGTTGCATTGGGTGGCGGCGACCATCCCAAGCGTTGAAGTTACCCACCAAGCTTACCGCAGTTGCATGCGGTGCGTACACCAAGAAACGCGTACCTGAAATCGTCTGTCCATCACGCTCTAGCGTAATAAACTGAGCCCCCATGTGATGATACATATCTTTCGGTGTATGAAGATCTTCATAACTCGCGTACAGATCGTGGTACTGGTAAGGATCATCGATGATCTGTTCTACGCCAGCCCAATCAACCGCAAGCTTATAGTGAGTAAAACGTAAGTCTCTCTCTTGCTTAAGAATGAAACCACTTTCACCCTCTCGCGCTAACTCAATACGAGGTTCCTTTCCAACAATCAACTCGACTTTATCTGCCCCAGGAATCCACACACGTAATGCACCTTGCTCAGAAGGTAGGTATGGCCCTAAAAACGCGAATGGGTCTGTGAAACAAGCCTGTGATAGTTGGGTATATATTTGTTTTTGCTTTGAAATCGAACTTAGTTCCAAAACGTTTCTCCCTAACCAAACATCCAAAAAACATAATACAAAAATGCCCGCTATTAGTGCGGGCAATATAACGACGGTTTATTCTACCAGATGAGCATTCATTATTGAGTGACCGAGGTTGTAGTTTCGTACGGCGTAAGCAAAAAACCACCTAATTTCAAGTCACTCACGTCATTACTTACCGGCTTTTTCTCGAACGTCAGTCAGCTTAGAAGCGATACGATTAACGCCTTCGTGAGCAAATATTTCGTCCAAGTTCATTGATAGTTTACGACGCCAGTTAGGGTATTCATCAACCGTGCCAGGAATGTTTACTGGCTTGTCCATCTCTAGCCAATCTTCTAGCTGAACGCTCAGTAGTGTTGAACCACCAGCCGCTACGTGCAGTTGAAGTGCCTCAGCAAGGTAAGAGTCCATCGGTACTTGGCTCGCATCGCGGCCCACACCTTCTGGTAGGAAACCATGCCATGCTACTGAATCTAAGATACCTTGCTTGCACTCTAGGCGGTCATCGAACAAGGTTTCTAATTGTTCTGCATCTGGGTATAAGCCAATCTCTTGGCCCATTTTCAGGTCATCACAGTGCCAGAAGCCACGAAGCGTTGGCATATCGTGAGTACACAGTGCCGCCATCGATTGTGATGCGTAGTGTTTTGGTGAGATGAAACCACCGTCATCTTCTGATGTTTCGAAGAAGAACACTTTGTAAGAGTGCACGCCAGCATCTGCAAGGATGTCGACAATCTCATCCGGTACCGTTCCTAAATCTTCACCGATAACGCTACATTGGTAACGGTGAGATTCAAGCGCCAGAATAGACAGCATATCTTGTACTGGGTAGTAGATGTACGCGCCCTTAGTTGCGTTCTCACCCTTTGGAATCCACCACAAGCGCAGTAGACCTAAAACGTGGTCGATACGCAGTGCACCACAGTGCTTCATGTTCGCACGAAGTAGCTTGATGTAAGCGTCGTAGCTTGTTTCTTGAAGCACTTCTGGGTTTAACGGAGGTAGACCCCAGTTCTGACCCAAAGGACCAAGAATATCAGGTGGAGCACCAATGCTCGCATCCATCACTAGGTTGCCTTCGTCAGCCCAAGTCTCGCTGCCTGAATCTGCAACACCTACCGCTAAGTCACGGTACAGGCCAACAGCCATGCCCTTCTCTTCTGCAAGAGACTGTGCATCGTTGATCTGGCAATCTGCTAGCCATTGCAGGTACATGTACAGATGAACGTTTTCTAAGTTCTCTTTGATGTATTTCTGTGTCGCTGGGCTGTCGAATGTACGGTACTTCTCAGGGAATACCGGCCATCCCCACATGCCAGAATCTTCTGCATGCAGTTCACCATGTAGAGCATCAAACGCCGCTTGATGCATCAGGCTATCGCCACCCTCTTCTACGAAGGCTAAGAACGCTTGTGCACGGTCGCTGTTTTTGTCTAGATGACGAGTCTTAAATTCTGCGAATAGCAGAGGCAAGATGCTCATCTTAAGCTCAGACACTTCGGTGTAGTTTACCCAGTGTGCTTCACGCGCTTTTTGTAGACGCTGTTGGAACTCTGCGCTGCCGACTGTTTGTTGTGCTTCTGCACTTAATGCGAATTCAGGAACTGAACTCACATCAATGTATAAGATGTTCAACCAGCGACGAGAAGATGGGCTATATGGGCTCGCACCTTCAGGGTTCGCAGGGAACAATGAGTGAATGGGGTTTAGACCAACGAAGTCACCACCACGAGAAGCGATATCCGCAACAAGCTGTTTTAGGTCTCCGAAATCACCAATACCCCAGTTATGCTGAGTTCTTAGGGTATAAAGTTGAACACTGGGTCCCCAAAGCTTTTTGCCTTGCTCGATTGGTGACTGCTTGAAACACGCTTTTGGCGTAATAATCAGTGTCATCTCGTAAGGCTTCTTACGGCGCTTACGGCTCACAATGAGCTTGTGATAACCCCATGCCAAATCACTTGGCAATGCAAACACTAAAGGGCCACCCTCGGCACGCTCGTCACGAATGACTTGAGATTGAAGATAGCCTTCAAGTACCTCTCCTTGCTCGGTTTCTAAGCGCCAGCTGAACTCACTTTCACGAGCACTTACACCTAGATTAAGCGCCACTTCTACTGGCTCACCGTCACGCAAGACAAGAACTGGGTCTAGTACATCTTTTTTGTGTTTTCTTTCTGCTGACTTAAGCAGTGCATCATCGCTGCTTGTATCGTAGCCCAACGAAGCCAATAGAGACGTGATCGTCTCGTCTGATACTTGTGCTTCATCGCCCCACGCACTAACGTAACTGTCGGCAATGTTTGCCATTTCTGCGACTTGTTTTAATACGGTCTGTTCTTTCATCGCTCTCTCCGAAAACGTTCTGACGCTTTCTATTTTGTAGGGTTGTTAATTTAATTTTTACTAATCAATTAGCTTGTGACAATCGGTTTGTAAGCAGCTTGTTTATAAACGAAACCTTTAAGCCTTTCGTTTGCTCACAAGCTAATTGAGCCAAGGCAGAAACTGCCTTGGCTACTTTGGAAGTATTAACGGTTAACCGCTTCAAGTTTCCAGATGTTGTTCACGTAGTCGCGGATAGAGCGGTCTGATGTGAACTTACCAACCAATGCTGTGTTAAGAATTGCTTTCTTAGCCCAACCTGCTTGGTCTTTGTATTGCGTGCCCATGTCTTCGTGCGCTTTCACGTAAGATGCGAAGTCAGCAAGACATAGGTAAGGGTCACCACCGTCTAGCAGGCTATCAAACGTTGCACGTAGAAGGCCTGGTTGACCTGGAGTGAACTCATCGCCAGTCAGTAGGTCTAGAGATGCTTTCAGTAGTGGGTCTGCATTGTAGTAGTCGTATGGGTTGTAGCCTTGAGCTTTCAGAGCTTGAACACCATCAACGTCTAGGCCGAAGATGTAGATGTTTTCATCACCCACTTCTTCACGAATCTCAACGTTTGCACCATCCATCGTACCGATAGTTAGCGCGCCGTTTAGAGCCATCTTCATGTTGCCCGTACCAGATGCTTCTTTACCCGCTAGTGAGATTTGCTGAGAAACGTCTGCTGCAGGGATGATGATTTCAGCCATGCTTACACGGTAGTCAGGAATGAATACCACTTTCAGTTTGTTACCGATGCGAGGGTCGTTGTTGATCTTCTCTGCAATCTTGTTAACCGCGAAGATGATCTCTTTCGCTAGGTGGTAACCCGGTGCTGCTTTCGCTGCGAAGAAACATACGCGTGGCTCACACTCGAAACCAGGTTCGTTAAGAATACGGTGGTACAGAGATAGAATGTGTAGCAAATCTAGGTGCTGACGCTTGTATTCGTGAAGACGTTTGATTTGAACGTCAAAGATAGCGTTAGTATCTAGCTCGATACCCATGTTCTCTTGAACCCAATCAGCTAGGCGCTGTTTGTTTTCTTTCTTAACAGCCATGAATTCTTTTTGGAATTTCGCGTCTGTTGCAAACTTAGCGATGCCTTCTAGCTGCTCAAGTTTTGCTGGCCATTCAGTGCCGATCTTACCCGTGATTAGCGTAGATAGACCTGGGTTACAGAACTTCAACCAACGACGTGGCGTGATGCCGTTCGTTACGTTAGTCAGTTTACCTGGGAAGATTTCGTTGAACTCAGGGAACAAGTCTTTCTTAACCAGTTGTGAGTGAAGCGCAGCTACACCGTTTACTTTGTAAGAACCAATCACACATAGGTTTGCCATGCGAACCATGCGGTGGAAACCTTCTTGGATGATAGAAAGCTTCGCTTGCTTCTCACCGTCACCAGGCCACATCTTGCGAACTTCTTGCATGAAGCGGTGGTTGATTTCAAAGATGATTTCCATGTGACGTGGAAGAAGACGATTGATCAGTGATTCAGACCAAGTCTCTAGCGCTTCTGGAAGTAGTGTGTGGTTCGTGTAAGCGAACGTGTGAGCACTGATTTCCCATGCTTGATCCCAAGATAGACCTTTCTCGTCAATCAGGATGCGCATTAGCTCAGGAATCGCGATCGTTGGGTGTGTATCGTTCAGCTGAATCGTTTCTTGCTTAGGCAGATCTTCTAGAGAGAAACCTGCTGCTTCGTGGCGACGTAGAATATCGCGAACCGATGCTGCTGAATGGAAGTACTGCTGCATTAGACGCAGTGTCTTACCTTTCTCGTGGTTATCGTTCGGGTAAAGAACCTTAGTGATGTTACCTGCATCGATTAGCGAGTGTTGCGCTTCGAAGTAATCACCGTTGTTGAAGCTTGCTAGTGAGAATGGTGCAATTGCCTGACATTCCCAAAGGCGCAGTGGGTAAACCGTGCTTGACTCGTAACCTACGATAGGTAGATCCCAAGGCATTGCTTTCACTTCCATACCTGGAACCCAAGTACGTACTTCTTTACCGTCGATGAATTCAACTTCTACATGACCGTAAAAACCAATGTGTTGTGCTAGTTCTGGACGAGCCACTTCCCATGGGTAACCTTCAACACCGCGCCATGCGTCAGGTGCTTCTTGTTGGCGACCGTCTTGGAAAGACTGCTTGAATAAACCGTATTCGTAGTGAAGACCGTAGCCTACTGTTGGGTATTCTTGAGCGGCACAAGAATCCATGAAACAAGCAGCTAGACGACCAAGACCACCATTACCTAGTGATGGGTCACGTTCTTCTTCTAGAAGGTCAGTTAGGTTTTGACCTAGCTCTTCCATTGCATGAGTGATCTGTTCGTATAGACCCATGCTGATCAGGTTGTTACCTGTTAGACGGCCAATCAAAAACTCAAGTGATAGGTAGTTAACGCTCTTCGCGTTCTTAATTTTTTCGTCATTTTCAGTTTCTAACAGATCAAATGTTGTGAGTTCTGCTAGCGCACGCCCCATTGCTAGGTACCATGCGCGGCTATCTGCGTTTTCAATCGTTGTTGCGTAGGTTGCAGATAAATGTTTCTTAACACTCTCTTGGAATGACACTTTATCGAAAGTTTTTTGCTGAGTTGGTTTCATTTCAGAAATCTCGCTTTTAATAGTTCTAATTCATCTGTGACATATCGTGCATGGTCACCATAAACTAAACATCCTCCCGCTAATGCAACTGACTAGGAGTAGATGGGAGGGCGTAGGGGGCGTACCGACTTAGGGTTAGTGATCTGACTCTCATGTTCTGACTGCGAACAAAAACTTGGAGTGACTAAGATCACAAGCTCCCGTTCGATAACTTAACTTCAATTGATGTGACTTTTATTTAACCCATTTAAAGTCATTGCCAAATCTGAGTTTCAGATCACGAAAATAATTTCCAACTCTCATCTTTTGCATTGATTCCCGTGTAGGGATGAACGAAGTCACATTCACAAACCAACCCGCAACGTGAGCAAAGTCTCAAATAAAGGGCGTAGACACCCAAAAACATGCAGGAGTGCAAGGTTTCTGAGGAGGATCGTAGTCGGTAACGTTTGGCTTCACGTAATATGAGTAAAGACTTAAGTAATTAGGCTCATGTCATTGGAGTGCACTCAACGATAGATTGGGATATTCCAGAACATAGCCACGGAATAGGTGTAAAACTTCGATATGTGGATCCCTTCGAAACTGACTCGTCCCGGCCGCTTACATAATGCAATCCTACGACCTAGGGTTCTCGATCTGCTTCACAATGCAGATTGCTATAAGCTTGTGTTGTTCCGCTCTCCAGCGGGCTACGGCAAAACCACCATGGCTGCACAATGGTTGGTAGATAAACCTAATGTGGGTTGGTACAGCATTGATGATAGCGACAATGATGCCTTCCGCTTTATCAACTACCTACTTCAATCACTTAATAAAGCGACTCAAAATGCCTGTCCGAATGCCCAAAAACTGGCAGAAAAGCGACAGTTTTCATCGCTGCATTCTTTATTAAGTGAAGTATTTGCCGAGATGTCGGAATTCCATCACGAGTGCTTTCTGGTGTTGGATGACTATCACTTGGTCAACAATGACGACATCCACGAAGCCATGCGCTTCTTCCTCAAACACATGCCCGATAACCTAACGTTGGTTGTCACCAGTCGTGGTACGCCACCACTTGGTACAGCAAACCTGCGCGTTCGTGACTTAATGATCGAATTAGGTAATGACTCGTTGGCGTTTGATACCGAAGAAACCACACGCTTTTTCAACCAACGCGTAGCCGACGGCATTGATGACACCACGGCAGATAGCATTTGTAGTTATGTAGAAGGTTGGCCTTCTGCACTACAACTTATCGCGCTACAAGCACAACACCAAAAACGCACTCTTGCACAGTCCGCAGAGTCATTCTCTCACTTTAACCACGCCCATCTTTGGGACTACTTGGTTGAAGAAGTATTCGACCTGCTAGACAAAGAAACCCGACAGTTCTTGATGCAATGTTCTGTGCTTGATCACTTCAACGATGAGCTTGTGTGTGCACTTACACAGCGTGAAGATGCGTTAGGTATGATCGAATCACTCAACCGTTTTGGTTTGTTCATCTACCCGCTTGAAGGTGAAAAGAACTGGTATCGCTTCCATAACTTGTTTGGTGAATTCCTCGCACATGAGCGCCAAGCTCGAATTCCTCAGCAAGAAGCTGAACTGCATCGAAGTGCTGCAAAAGCGTGGATCAAGCAAAACACACCACACCAAGCACTACGTCACGCACAGCGTGCTGAAGATCCAGAACTGATCATTCAAATCCTGACTGAGCACGGTTGGCCGATGTTCAACCAAGGTGAGCTTTCGTCATTAGAAATGGCGATCAAACAGCTAACCACAGATCAACTATACAGTGAGCCAAAGCTTTCGATGTTGCGCGCTTGGCTTGCACAAAGTCAGCACCGTTATGACCAAGTGGGTACTTTGTTGGAAGAGGCTGAGACTCAATATCAAGCGCGAAACATTGAACTCGATACTCAGCAGCAAGGCCAATACAACGCCTTACGCGCACAAGTTGCCATCAACAGCAATGAGCCTGAGAAAGCATTGGAATTGGCTGAGCTTTCGTTGAGTCAGTTGAACACCACCGTTTATCGTAGCCGCATTGTCGCAACCTCGGTTGTGGGCGAAGTGAATCACGTAATGGGTAACCTAAGCCGTGCGCTACCGATGATGCAACAAACAGAAAAACTGGCACGTCAGTATCAGGTTTACCATCAGGCCCTGTGGGCGATTCTGCAACAAAGCGAAATCTTGATTGCTCAAGGTTATGTTCAAGCTGCATTTGAGCTACAAGACAGTGCATTCAAATTGATTGAAGAACATCAGCTGCAATACGTACCTCTGCACGAATTCTTGCTGCGTGTTCGTGCTCAGATCTTCTGGTGTTGGAACCGACTAGATGAAGCGGAAGAGTGTTGCTACAAAGGCTTAGATATCCTTGGTCACCACTCTCCGAGTAAACACCTGCACAGCTATTCTATGTTGGCTCGTATTTCATTGAGCCGTGGTGAGATTGATAAAGCGTCGAAATTTATCGACCAGATTCAGCACCTATTGCGTCAATCGACTTACCACGTAGATTGGACGGCAAATGCTTCTCTTTCTTTGATTCTGTTCTGGCAAGTAAAAGGCGATAAAGAAGCTATCCGTGATTGGCTGAGTGTGGCTGTTCGACCTGAATCGGCAAGTAACCACTTCTGCCAACTTCAGTGGCGAAACATCGTTCGTGCTCACATCATCCTTGAGCAGTATGAAGACGCAGAAGAAGCGCTGACTTTCCTTAAGAGTGAAGCCCAGCGTTCGCACCTGATTACAGACACCAACCGCAACTTGATCGTTGAAGCCGTGTTACGTACACAAATTAACGATGAAGACAGCGCACGAATACTACTCGAAGAAGCGCTTCATATGACTAACCAAACCGGTATGGTCGGTAACTTCTTGGTAGACGGTGGGACTATCGGGCATATCTTGGATAAGTTGAGCAACAAGCCAGGCTTAGGTGATTTAGAACGTCACCGCGCACAACAAATCATGAAAGATATTTCCGCGACCCAACGCAGCCGCTCGGTTCACTTCGATGAAGACTTTGTTGAGAACTTGGTTAATCACCCGAACATTCCTGAGCTTGTGCGTACTAGCCCACTCACCCAGCGTGAATGGCAAGTACTTGGTCTGATCTACTCAGGATTCAGTAATGAGCAGATCGCTCAAGAACTCGATGTAGCGGGTACCACAATCAAGACTCACATCCGTAACCTTTACCAAAAGCTCAACATTGCTAACCGTAAAGAAGCAATCAGCACAGCGGAGAACTTGCTGCAGTTGATGGGGTACTAAAACGGATTCGAGATTCGAGATTCGAGATTGATTCGAGATTCGAGATTCGAGATTCGAGATTGATTCGAGATTGATTCGAGAAAACATAAGCTAGTCACCGATGGTGGCTGGCTTTTTTTTCATCTGAAGTTTAGAACCTAAAAATGTAGGAATGGGAAAAGTAAAAAGACGATCACCAAACGACAGGCAAAAAAATAGCCAACCGCAATAATCGCGATTGGCTCTATATATTTGTGAACAAATCATAAGTTCACTAACAACGTCAGTTGGCTAGGTGACCCTCGGCTTAAGAAGGGTCAATGTATATAATGCAGTTAGCGTGCCAACTTTTATTCGACGTTTTATAAGCCCTGCACCGCATAAAAACCATGAATTTGTCATGCGAATTGCAAAGTGCATTTGCATATTGCAACCAAGATGCAATATCGATAAGGGATCAGTTTCATCTCTGCTCTTAATGACAAATCACTAAGTGGTTGTTATCTAAATGTTAGGCAAATATTCACTTCAACTTATTGCCTTACAATTAATAGAGTAATAAAAGCCCTTCCCCAAAAGCATATTCATACTTTTTTTACACTAAAGTTTGTATACTGCACAAAATCATCCTCAACTCTATGAAGCAATGAACTACTTAAGTACTTTTTTCAAAGGCATGGCAATGGGCGCAGCAGACGTTGTACCTGGCGTGTCGGGCGGAACCATCGCATTCATCACTGGTATCTACGATACGCTGCTAGAAAGCATTCGCAGAATTAACCCTAGCGTACTTGGCTTATGGAAACTCGAAGGCTTCAAAGCCGCGTTTAATCACATCAATGGTTTCTTCCTAATTTCACTGTTCGCGGGCGTATTAACGAGCATTGCGACATTCGCAAAATTGATTTCTTGGTTATTAGTCACCCACCCTGTTCCACTGTGGTCTTTCTTCTTCGGCCTGATCTTGGTCTCGGTTTTCCATATTCTTAAGCAAGTAGAGAAACGCGATATGATTCGCTTCGTGTTTTTGCTGCTTGGCGTTGCTTTCGCTTATAGCATTACCGTGCTTAAACCGCTGCAAATGGAACCAACCAGCATCAACGTATTGATTGCGGGTGCGATTGCTATCTGCGCGATGATTTTACCCGGTATTTCAGGCAGCTTTATTCTGCTCCTGATTGGCATGTATGGCCCCGTGCTTGGCGCCGTTAAATCATTTCAAGTCGATGTACTTGCGCTATTCCTTGCGGGCTGTGTGATCGGACTGCTGACTTTCTCACATGTACTGTCTTGGCTATTGCGTTCATTCCGCGACTTCACATTGGTATTCTTAACCGGTTTGATGATCGGTACGCTGCCTAAGATCTGGCCTTGGAAAGAGACCATCAGCTGGCGCACAAACTCAAAAGGTGAACAAGTTCCTCTGATTCAAGAAAACCTATCACCGTTTGATTTTGAAGCGGTAACCTCTCAGCCTTCTCAGTTGGTCATGGCGATTGTGATGATGTTTGCTGCGATTGCATTGGTTTTAGGCCTGGAGAAGTTCGCAGAGCGTAACGCTGACTAATCATTCAACGTATTTCTGGAACATGTTCAGAATGGATAGAACTTAGAAATACTAAGCTCACATATCTATTAAACAGACAAAAGCGAAGCCAATGGCTTCGCTTTTTTAGTTCTACCATACGCACAAAATTGCTTTTTGATACAAGCACGTATTGAGGGGTGTGATAACATCGCCGCTCTTATAAAATTAAATGAGAACACGACATGCACTCTGCATTAAAGGTTGCTGCTGTTGGGATCGCTCTCGTGGCAGGCTTTTATGGGCCGCAAGCAATTCAGCAATTTAAATCTGCGATGGAGCACTCAACTGCCGACGTCAGCTTGGATGATTACTGCATGCTTTCAACCACATCGTGTGAGCAGGAATCCATTTCAATGTCGCTTGACCGAGAAACCGCGCAACCTCTTCTACCCACAAAGATAAAGGTAGTTTGGGAAGGTGCTGCATCTGAGACACTGGTGTTATCGCTCACAGGTTTAGAAATGGAAATGGGATCAGCGCGTTTTCAATTAAAGAGCATTGGCAACAATACCTATGAAGGTGATGTGATTTTACCTGTATGTACTTTAGATAAAATGACATGGATCGGTGAACTCACTGATGGTGTCGATACTGTAAACCCTGCAATAAGGATGGCAAGATGAGTAGAAATTGGTCGTTAGCATTGGTTGTCGCTTTTGTACTTGGCTTTGGTGTCAAAAGCTATCTTGATGGGCAAAACGAAGTTCAAGAACAACACGCTGCAAAACAAGAGTTCTCCGCAACGACTCTTTTCGGCAAAGACAACCAACCAACGGAAATCTTTGACCAAACCGATGACAGAATTCGTATCGTTTACTTCGGTTTCACACGCTGCCCAGATGTGTGCCCCACTTCTTTGGCTATGTTGGCCGGAGCACTTAACCAAGTCTCTGATGAAGCAAAAGCCAAGATTCGCCCGATGTTTGTCTCTCTCGACCCTGAGCGTGATGCAGCAGAAGCCTCATACGAATACGCACAATACTTCCACCCAATGATGGAAGGATTAAGTGGTCCTTTGGATGTGACAACCACGCTTGCACACAACTACGGTGTTATTTTCAGAAAGACCAAGCTGGAAGGTTCAGAGTTGGAATACACCCTAGACCACAGCTCATATTTTTATTTTTTAAAGCCCGACGGTACCTTGATTACCAAAGTACCGCACACGTTGACGCCAGCGCCAATTGTTGAGGCTATCAACAAGCTGACGCAGTAAAACGTAAAAACAAAGAACTTACTCAATAAAGTTCAAAAAAAGTCAGGTCCCAGACCAAAAACATAAAAATTAAGGACAACAACATGAAGTTAAAAGCACTTGCTCTAGCAGGCTTATTGCTCACCCCTTTTGCTCAGGCTAGTAGCGATATTATGGTTCATGACGCGTACGCTCGTGCAACCCCGCCTTCAGCAGTGAACAGCGCGGTGTTCACGACTCTGATGAACCACAGCGATAAAGATCGCGCTATTGTTTCTGCAACAACACCTGCAGCAGGTAAAGTAGAACTTCATGATGTAATCATGGATGGCGATGTTATGAAAATGCGCCAAGTTCAAGAGATCACCATCCCTGCAAACGGTGAAGCGGTACTTAAACCTGGTAGCCTACACATCATGTTGTTCGACCTAAAAAGTAGCCTAAAAGAAGGTGAGCAAATCGAGATGACTCTGACCTTTGCCAATGGTGAAACACAGACCTTCGACGCACCAGTGAAGAAAGTGATGAGCGGCATGAAGAAGATGAACCACGACCATCATTAATCGTATTCACAATTGATAAAATAATTTAAGCCACGATGACTTCTCGCCATCGTGGCTTTTTGTTAAACTGAGCGCGCTTTTTATTCAAAGCCTGAACACATAAATAAACCAAGGAGAATAGAAGATGATTGTAATGAAAACACTAAAACTGGCAGTAAAAGTAACGCGTTAATTTGTTTGGTTAATCAAACTTTAATCTCGAACTACCAACATTAAGCCATCAGCTGACTACCGCACACTTTTACCCGGTTTACTGTTGATCGTAAGTGATCAATATCTGCATGCCTGTAAAGCATGACTCAAATCCGGGGTCCTATCGATTTTGAGTTCGACCCAAGCTCAAACATTTTTGACGTCTCGACGCTTTTTGAACTGACCAACGCTTTTCGATCTCATCGACAACCTGAGATCTTACAAGACGTTAATGCTCTCATAAGACTTTAATGCACTGATAAGACTTTAATGCTCTCACAAGAAAAGAAAGCTCGCACGTCTGGGTAAATAGACATGAATTCACAAAACGCATTTTCTCATCCAATGTCACTTCAACAACTTGGATGGCAACCTGTATTCCAACAACAACTGACACTTGAAGACTACGACCATTCAGTGATCGCCCGTATCACCGCGCACCATCGCAGTGGCTACACATTTGCGTCTGAACAAGGCGAAATCACTCTACCTATTCATCACAACCAACCTGCAATGACCGTTGGCGATTGGGTAATATTGAACTCTGAACTGCAATTCGATCGCTTACTAGAACGCCAATCGCTCTTTAGCCGAAAAGCTGCAGGCAGTCGTGTGGCTGAACAATATATTTCAGCCAATATCGACACAGTGTTTATCGTGGTTTCATTGAACAACGACTTTAATCTGAGTCGCATTGAACGCTACCTGGCACTCGCAAATGAAGCACAAGTTGAAGCGGTTATCGTCCTGACTAAGAAAGACTTGTGTGACGACTACGAAGGCAAAGTACAACAGGTACAAAGCTTAGACCCGATGCTCATGATCGAAGCGGTCAATAGCCTAGATCAAGGCTCAACCCAAGTACTGTCACCTTGGTGTAAAACCGGCAAAACCGTCGCGCTAATGGGGTCTTCTGGTGTGGGTAAGTCGACTTTGGTTAACTCATTGCTAGGTGAAGCATCGCAGGCAACTGGTGGTATTCGTGAAGACGACAGTAAAGGTCGTCATACAACCACATCACGATCACTCCACTTGCTCGCATCAGGTGGCTTGCTTCTCGACACTCCAGGAATGCGAGAGCTCCAACTTGCAGACTGCGCTGAAGGCGTGAGTGAAACTTTTTCAGACGTCGAAGAGTTAGCAATGCACTGCCGCTTCTCTGATTGTCATCATGAATCAGAGCCAGGATGCAAGATAAGGGCTGCCATTGAGAGTGGTGAACTGTCTGAAAGACGATTTACTAATTATCAAAAGCTACTGAGAGAACAAGCAAGAAACGGCGCTTCTCTTGCAGAGCAACGCGCTAACAATAAGCAGCTTTCCAAAATGTACCGAAACGTACAGTCAGAGAGCCGTAATATCAAGAAATCGTCTAAATAGCCGATTATTGGATTAGGTTTACAACACGTAAATAAGCCCCATGTCCCTATCGCGTATTAGCTCATTAATTCCTGAGCTCTTTAATGCATTGGGCTGGGGCTTTTTTGTATCAGCGAGGCTTTTTTGTATCAGCGAGGCTTCTTTGTATTAACAGGTCTTCTTTATATCAACAGGAACCCAATGGGATCATTTCTGCACACAATGATCTTGCTAATCGACTCTGACGGCACCAGAACCAGAACATTGACCCGAATGAGTATTATCATGCAGATTTATATCTCAACAAAAGCACAAAAATTTAACATTTAGCTCTAAAAACACCACGCAGCGCAAACAATCACCCTAAAAGTAAACTATTCCTAGACACCTTCTTAGATCCCGCTAATATGACCGCCCATTCCACTAGTGTATAGTTGGATTTGGTACAACTTTATAAAAAAATACATCACTATAATAAATTAACAATTGCAGGTATTTTATGCAAAATCACAACATGCTCGCCCGCATCGCTCGTGGAAATCTCGTTCTACAGATCCTTGCTGGTATTGTTTTCGGTGTCGTTCTCGCCATGGTTTCTCCTTCAGCAGCTCAAGATGCAGGCCTATTAGGTAGTCTGTTTGTTGGTGCTCTGAAAGCTGTTGCCCCAATTTTAGTATTCATTCTTGTTGCAGCTTCTATCGCAAACCAAAAGAAAGGTCAGCATACTCATATGCGTCCAATCATTGTGCTTTACCTGATTGGTACGTTCTCTGCAGCACTGACTGCTGTAGTACTGAGCTTCATGTTCCCAACCACTTTGACACTGGTTGCTGGCGCTGAAGGTGCTAACCCTCCTCAAGGTATTGCAGAAGTTCTTCATACGCTTCTATTCAAGCTTGTAGATAACCCAGTTAGCGCACTAATGAACGCTAACTACATCGGTATTCTTGCTTGGGCTATCGGTCTTGGTCTTGCACTGCACCACGCATCTGCAACAACCAAAGCGGTTTTCGAAGACCTTAGCCACAGTGTTTCACACATTGTTCGCTTCATTATTCGTCTTGCGCCATTCGGTATCTTCGGCCTTGTTTCGACTACATTCGCAACAACGGGCTTCGATGCACTAGCAAGCTACGGTCAACTACTAGCGGTTCTACTAAGCTCAATGCTGATCATTGCTCTTGTCGTTAACCCACTGCTTGTCTTTGTAAAGACAAAACAGAATCCATACCCACTTGTACTGCAATGTATTCGTGAATCTGGTGTAACAGCATTCTTCACTCGTTCAAGCGCTGCAAACATCCCAGTGAACATGAACCTTTGTAAGAAGCTAGAGCTAGATGAAGATACTTACTCTGTATCAATCCCTCTAGGCGCAACCATCAACATGGCAGGTGCTGCAATCACCATCACTGTGTTAACGCTTG
Source organism: Vibrio sp. 10N.286.51.E5 (assembly GCF_041469125.1). NCBI lineage: Bacteria > Pseudomonadati > Pseudomonadota > Gammaproteobacteria > Vibrionales > Vibrionaceae > Vibrio > Vibrio sp. 10N.286.51.E5. The sequence continues at coordinate 42,245 of NZ_JBFRJZ010000018.1, forward strand.
CAGCTGTACACACAATGGGTATTGAGATTGATATCTTCACTGCGATTCTACTAAGCCTTGTTGCTGCAATTTCAGCATGTGGTGCATCAGGCGTTGCCGGTGGCTCACTGCTACTGATTCCTCTAGCTTGTGGCCTATTCGGTATCTCAAACGATGTAGCGATGCAGGTTGTAGCGGTTGGTTTCATCATTGGTGTGATTCAAGATTCGGCTGAAACAGCACTTAACAGCTCAACTGACGTAGTGTTCACTGCGGCTGTATGTAAAGCTGAGCAAAACAAAGCTTAACAGCTCTTGGTATTAGGCTTTAGCTCTAAGCTCTAAGCTCT